>JAGACT010000054.1 GCA_017613995.1 Eubacteriaceae bacterium | reverse complement strand
CCTTGTCGCGTACGATGCCGGCGGAATGCCTGACCGCATCGGCGGGGGCCATACCGTCCAGAAGGAACGCGTGAAGCACGAAGATGAAACGGTACCCCAGCCAGATGAGGAAGACTATCACGGCGAAGTACAGGACTACAAGCAACGGGCTCGCCATCACCACATCCATGATGAAGTGTGGGATCTGAAACGAACTGCTCATGCTGACGGTATAGCCGATGCCGCACAGTGGCGCCAGCAGCAGGATGTACAGGATCAGCAGGAGACCCGTGGGATTCATGAGCCTTTTGAGGCTTGATGCGGAATCACTGAGGATCCTGGCCGTCTTCTGCTGTTCCCCCCTGAGGATATCGTCATTGAGAAGGATGCGTCCCAGTATCTCCGAGACCAGGTAGACCATGGCCAGCACCGCCGCCAGCACCAGGAGCACAGGCATCCTCCAGCTCAGCAGGAAATCCTTTATGTTGGCGGTGGTGAACACTCCCTCCGGAGTGGCCGTCACCATCTCGATCAGGTTGCCTATGAACGAGATCGGTATCATCAGGAGCAGTCCGGCTATTATCTGATAAGTCCATATCTCCGGAAGAGCCTGGAAGGCCAGCCTGCGGAAAGTTATCTCCTCCGTATCCGTGTTTTTTTCTTTTTTGCTCACTTAACCGTCCTCCGTAATACAAACGAGTCAGTTCTTTCAGAATCCTATCACTTCCAGCAGCTCTTCCCTGCTCATGGAGGCGAGATCGATGTTCTCGCCGCTGAGTATGTTGTCGGCAAGTTCCCTCTTGGTGTTCTGGAGCTGCTCGATCTTCTCCTCAATGGTATCCTTCGCGATGAGCCGGTATACCGTCACGTTCCTGGTCTGGCCTATACGGTGGGCCCTGTCGGTGGCTTGATTCTGGACCGCCACGTTCCACCACGGGTCGTAGTGGATGACCATGTCCGCTCCCGTGAGGTTGAGCCCGGTGCCTCCGGCCTTAAGGGAGATCAGAAACACCGGAGTGTCGTCCCGGTTGAAGGCGTTCACCAGCTCTACCCGCATCTCCTTGGGAGTGCTTCCCGTCAGAAGATAGTATCCGACCTTTCTCTTGTCCAGTTCATCCCGTATTATATCGAGCATCGAGGTGAACTGGGAAAAGATCAGCATCTTGTGGGAGGCGTCGACGGCGCTTTCCACCAGCTGCATGCAGGTGGAGAGCTTCGCGTTATCCGCTTCGTAGTTCTCATAGCACAGGGACGGGGCGCAGCAGATCTGCCTGAGCCTTAAAAGCTGGGTGAGTATCTCGAAGCGCTTTTTGTTGAAGTTCTCGTCCTCCTCCAGGGTCTCCATCAGCCTTAATACCTGGGCGTCGTAGAGCTTCCTCTGATCCGTTCCCAGCTCGGCGTAAACGGTCCTTTCGATCTTGTCGGGAAGGTCCCGCAGAACGTCTTCCTTCAGCCTTCTGAGGATGAAGGGGGAGCACATGGTCCTGAGCTTTTCAAAGGCTTTCCCGTCATCGTACTTAACTATCGGGGTCTCGAAAACGCTCCTGAACTCATCGTAGCGGTACAGAAATCCCGGCATCAGGAAATCAAATATGCTCCAAAGTTCCGACAGTCTGTTCTCTATGGGGGTGCCCGTCAGAGCGAAACGGTGGTCCGCCCTTATCAGCTTTACTGTCTTCGCGCCGCTGGTGGTCTGGTTCTTGATGTACTGGGCTTCGTCCAGGATCTCATATGTGAATTCCAGGCCTTCATAAAGCTCTATGTCCCTTTTGATCAGGTCGTATGAGGTGATGAGCACATCAAAGCCCCCGCTCTGTGCAATGAGCGCCTTCCTTGCCGCCTTCGTGCCGGTGATCAGCCTGAAGGAAAGCTCCGGAGTGAATCTTCTTATCTCCTCCCCCCAGTTGAACACCAGGGAAGCGGGGCAGACCACCAGGGCTCTGCCGAGACGCCCTTCCTCCTTTGCCGAAAGGATCACACTGAGGATCTGCAGTGTCTTTCCCAGTCCCATGTCATCCGCCAGGATCCCGCCGAAGCCCGCGGTCTCCAGTGTCCTGAGCCAGCGGAAACCCTCTTTCTGATATTTGCGCAGGATGCCTTCGACGGACCCGGGGATCGCGAATTCCGCGTCACCGACGGAACGGAAGTCATCGATTATCTTTCTGAAACGGCTGTCCCTCTGGGCGTATATCCCCTCGTGCTCCCGCAGCATCCTGTCCACATACAGCGCCCTGTAGGAGGGGATCTCCATTTTGCCTTCGACGAAATCCTTCAGTGTTATGTTAAGGTCATCGAGCATTTCGCTGAGGGCCTCCACGGATTCGTCCTCCAGGCTTATGAAATCCCCGCCTGAAAGCCTGTGGTACTTTTTCCTGGCGCGGTAGCTTTCCAGCACTTCCCTGAGTTCCATCCTGGAAAGGTCGTCCGTGGCGATATCCAGTTGCATGATGCCCGAGCTCACGCTGACCCCCACGGATGCGGTGATCTTTCTGTTGAGCCTTATGGATGAAAAGCTGTCGGTGGCCCTGACCTCTCCGATGGTGTTCAGAAGGTCTATGCCCCCCATAAGCAGCTCATATATCTTATCCTCGTCCCCGTCACCGATGAAGCATCCTCTTTTCTGGGAATAGACCGGAAGATACTTTTTCACCGCGTTTATGGCCTGCTGTTCTCTGAAGCTGTCCCGCAGCCCGTCCTCCGTGGCGGCAGATACGTCAAAGATCTCATCGCCATAGGCCGCTTTTATCCTGCACTCTGTCACTCCCTCGTCGCTGTCGAGATAGAATACGATGGAGGAAGCGGGGGAAAGGCAGCTTCTGATCCGCTCTTCCTGGGATATCTCCACATCGAAGTGCTGCCTGATGCGGGGGAGCACATTGTGGAAGAATGAACTGAGTTTTTTGCGGCCTATCAGGAAGATGCTGTCCTCCGCGTCCGGGAAGAAGGAATTGAGCCTTCTCAAGTATC
This sequence comes from Eubacteriaceae bacterium, assembly GCA_017613995.1. Lineage (GTDB taxonomy): Bacteria > Bacillota > Clostridia > Eubacteriales > Anaerofustaceae > RUG14186. The sequence goes on along the minus strand of JAGACT010000054.1, from coordinate 1,799 downwards.
CGTCCTCCGAACGGTTGAGCCTTCCGCCCTCATCGAGCCAGTAGACCCTGTCGCTGCCGCGAAAGAGTACCGGAGAGGATACGGAGCAGATGAGAGCTGTTACGGACTCATCCACGCCGCTTTCCCTGGGCCGTACCTTCAGGGTCACGGGAGGATCCTTATCCTCCGTCCTGATATATTTTATCCTTCTGAGGGATGGGCTCCCCATGGTGATCTTCGCTTCCGTTTCCCTGCCCTGGATCAGTTCGAAGAAGCGCTCCAGCCTGGAGCCGTAAAGCATGAGGTTCTGGCCCATGCCCTTCTGACTCTGGGCGTAGTAGGACGGGATGCGGCTTCGGAACATCCGCTCGTCATCCTCGCAGGCGGAGATGAATTCCAGAAGCTTCAGGGAGCTTTCGTCCAGCAGTTCCTTCCTCAGGGAGATCACGGTCTCCTTGCCGAAGGTCATATCCCTCGAATGCATGAGGCCGTCCAGAAAGTCCGAAAGATCCTTGATGATATAGGACTTGGTGTTTTCCGCCGCTACCCTGAACTGGGCGCTTATCCCCGATTCGTCCAGCATCAGACGGGGGGAGAGGGTGATGGCCGGGCCCCGCGCCCCGCTTTCATCGCAGTCCGTGTCAAGAGACAGGAACGAATCCATCATTTTCGCGCCGGAGTAGTCCGTCTCATCCCCGGGATTGGTCCTTACGATCTCCTCGAGGGTGTGTATCAATAGCGCCAGGGTGTGGGGGCACTCATCCAGGGTGTAGCTGTACCAGGCTCTTGATAAACATTCCCCGCAGCGGCATACATGCTGCACTATATGGTCCCTGGCCAGCTGCAGGGTGGCTGTGCCCGACGGGAAGCGGGCGGAGGAACGGATGTTCAATGTCATGTCATAATCGGAAAAGAAGGTCCTTATCTCCGAAAACTCCGTCGACGGGTCATCCAAAAGTCTCAGAGCCTCCCTGAGCATCGCGGGGTTATACCTGAAATGAGAGAAGATCTCCCTGACGTCGAAATATCTGAGCGGACCGCCGCTGGCCGGTTCCTCAAGAAAGGAGAGCCTCTCTGTCTCCTTTGAGAGGGAGTCCCCGATGGCCCATAAGGCCGCCGCGATATGCCGGCAGGCCCTCTGGCTGGTGTATTCGCCGCAGTTGCACTGAGCCCGGAAACGGGTGAGGATGCTTCCGGATATCGGGAAGATGTACGCGTTGTATATGGCACCGTCGCTTACCATCGCATGGTAGTATCCGTCGTCCTTTTCGGTGATGACGACGTTGTCCTTTAAGAATATCTCTTTGCCCTTTTCGAGGTCCTCGGCACTGAACGCCTTTTCCCAGCCCATTGAAAGCTCCTTTGAATGAATTATCTCAGCCCTCCATTATATCATTTCAGGAGGGCTGCGGTCCATAAAAACGGGTCTGATTTTTTTCTTTGTTCCGCCTGAGACCATTTGTCAGGGACTTTTTCGCACTTTATGAGGATTTTCAGTGTTTCGGCCTCTTATGCTGCGGGATCAGGATCGCTGACTTATTTCATAAGCATCATTTCGGACTTGTCCTAAGGGTTTCTATGCTGTTCTGTGCAGGCGGCTCGATACCGCTTCAGTTCAGCGAACATCTTCTCATACAGCGCGGTATTCAGCTCTACATTGGTCATTTGCAAAACCTCCTTCATCGGAGCCGCAGGGCAGGAGACTCCCGCTTCAACGCAGTAAGCGGGAGAGGAATGCCCGGAAATGCGGCGTTCTTTTTGTTTTCCATATTGACTTCCTTTATGGAATATAGTATAATTGTTCTAGTACATAGAACAGG
>JAGACT010000053.1 GCA_017613995.1 Eubacteriaceae bacterium | reverse complement strand
GTCGTGGTTGCTTCGGACATGTACGAACTGGGAGAGTTTTCCTCGGAACTGCATAGGAAGACCGGCGAGAGAGCCGCGCAGCTGGGGGTGGACCTTCTCATAGCCTGCGGGCAGTACATCGACAGCTACCGGGAGGGCTACCTTGCCGAGGGAGGATGCGAATGCATCGTCTACCCAGACCGTGACAGCATGGGCGCCGAGCTTAAAAAGCACCTTAAAGCCGGGGATACCGTTTTGTTTAAAGCATCAAGAGGAGTACAATTAGAGGAAGTATTCAACAGTCTTAAGGAGAGTTTATAACAGTGAGCACTTCTCTGACAGCAGCTCTGATATCATTTGCCCTTACCGCCGCGGCGGTACCTCTGATCATTCCCCTGCTTCACCGGCTCAGGATGGGTCAGGCAGAAAGGGAACTGGGACCGGAGTCCCATCTGAAGAAGGCCGGTACTCCCACCATGGGGGGCGTGGCCATGATACTGTCCGTGGGAGCAGCCCTTGTGATAACGGACCGCTTCAGGACGGCGTCCCTGAGCCTGGGTTACGTGATAGTATTCGTCTACGGGCTCATAGGGTTCCTGGACGACTATATAAAGGTAGTGCAGAAGGGCCTGATGGAAAAGGCCGGAGCCAAGACCGACGCGTCCCTGGGTATCAGGGCATCCCACAAGATGGTGCTGCAGATACTGGCCGCGGCGGCTCTGGCGTTCTACGCCAGGGAGGTGACGGGCACATCTATCCTGCTGCCCTTCACCATGAGCTCCTTCGATCTTGGGTGGGCATACGTGCCCTTCGTGATGTTCGTGCTGGTGGCAGTAACCAACGCGGTCAACCTTACGGACGGCCTGGACGGCCTGGCGGCCGGATCCACCCTTATAGTGATGATATTCTTCACTTCGGTGAGCCTGTTTCTGGGACTCAGTGAGCTGGCTCTGATGCCCGCCGCCGTGATGGGAGCATGCCTCGGATTTCTGTGCTACAACTTCAATCCCGCCAGGATCTTCATGGGGGATACGGGTTCGATGGCCCTGGGAGCTGCTCTTGCGGTCACAGCCGTGTTTACCCGCACGGAGCTGTTCATAGTCACAGCGGGACTGCTGTTCGTCATCGAGACGGTATCCGTCATCATGCAGGTGGGTTATTTCAAGCTGACCCACGGCAAGAGGATCTTCAGGATGGCTCCGATACATCATCACTTCGAACTGTGCGGATGGCCCGAGACAAGGGTCGTCACGGTATTCTGGATATTTACCGCAGTCTGCGTCATGCTCTCCATGATCATGGCTCATATATCTTTCTGATAAGGGAGTTTGAATAATGGATTATTTCAACGGTTACGACAATTACCTGGTGATCGGCGCCGCCCGCAGCGGCATCGCCTGCGCCAGATTTCTGGCTGAAAGAGGAAAGAAGGTAAAGCTCACCGACTCTAAGAGTCTGGAAAAGCTCCTCAGCGAAGAGGATTACGGTCTTGAGGCGATAAAGGACGATCCCAGGATCGACTTCGTGTTCGGCAGGAACCCCTCCGACGAGGAAGTGGCCGAAAGCGGCCTGCTGATCCTTTCACCGGGCGTTCCCCCCGATATCCGCGCATGCGTATGCGCCGCGGAGCACGGCATCGAAGTCATCAGTGAGGTGGAGTTCGCCGTCAGCTTCTTCAGGGGAGATATCGTGGCCATAACCGGAACCAACGGAAAGACCACCACCACATACCTTACCTGCGCGCTCATCAACGCCGCGGGCAGGCACTGCTTCGAGGCGGGAAACATAGGCTTCCCCTTCATCGATCATGCCGATGAGAGCTCCGACAGCGTCGCCGCTCTGGAGATCAGCAGCTTCCAGCTTTCCATGCTCAGGTACATGAAGCCCAAGGCCGCTGTCATCACAAACATCACCCCGGACCATCTGGACCGTCACAAGACCATGGAGAACTACATCGCCGCCAAGGCAAACGTTTTCGCCAACATGGACGAGGGTACCCTGATACTCAACTGGGACGACGAGACCGTACGGGCTCTGGCATCAAAAGCCCGCTGCGACGTGAAGTTTTTCTCCCTGAAGAGCAGGGATACCGACGCCTATCTCGAAGACGGCTGGATCTGCCTGAAGGGCATAGGGAAGGTGGCCGAAGCTTCCAGACTGAGGATCCTCGGGCCCCACAACATCGCCAACGCCATGTGCGCCCTGCTGTGCGCCGCGGTGTATACCAGTGACATGACGGCGGTGGCCGAGGCCCTCGTGAACTTCACTCCCGTGGAGCACAGGGTGGAATTCGTCAGGGAGCTTAATGGTGTCCGCTATATCAACGACTCCAAGGGCACCAATCCCGATGCCACCATCACCGCCATCAATTCCTTCGAATGCCCCCTTATCATGATACTGGGCGGCTACGACAAGAAGAGCGACTACAATGAGATGTTCGACCTTATGGTCACAAAGGACATAAAGCACATGTTCATCATGGGCGTCACCACCGAAGACATCATCAGGGTGGCAGAGGCCCACGGTATGAAGAACTACACCAGAGTACAGAGCCTCAGGGAGGCTGTGGAAAAGAGCGCGCAGATCGCCGTTTCCGGCGACGTGGTGCTTCTTTCACCGGCCTGCGCCAGCTGGGATATGTTCGACAACTTCGAGCAGAGAGGACGGCTCTTCAAGGAATACGTTAACGAACTGTAGAAGGAATACGCACTTTGATCAGACAGACCATAAGAAAAGCCATTATCGCCATACCTTCCCAGAGAAGCAGAAGAGCGGACAGGGGTATACTCATTACCGTTGTAGTTCTTTGCGTGTTCGGCCTTTTCATGATCTGGTCTGCCAGCATGTACAATGCCAAGACTGATCCGAGCCTGCATTACGACGAATTCTACTACGTGAAAAAGCAGCTGCTGTTCTTCCTGGCGGGGGGAGCTGTGATGATGTTTCTCAGCGTCATGAACATCGAGATCCTCAAAAGCCTGTCTCCATGGCTGATGGGCCTGATGCTCGTACTGCTGCTGCTGACCGCTTCGGGTTCCTCGGGGGAGGTCAACGGCGCAGTAAGGGCCATAAAGATAGGAAGCCTGGTCATCATGCCCGCGGAATTCACCAAGATAGCAGTCCTGTGTTTCACAGCATATTTCTGCGAACTGACTCTTTCCCACATCAAGAAGCTGGACATGTTCGCGATAATACTGGCTCTGACGGCGGTGACCTTCTACGTCATCTACCGCCAGCCGGCCCTTACCACCGCAGCCATCATCGCCATCGTGATAATGGGCATGTACTTCGTGGCGGGAGGCAATCTCGTCTACCTCTTTCTGTCCGCCGCCGGGGCAGCCGCCCTGGTCTACAAAAAGTTCATAGGCGGCAGTGACTGGAGGATGGACAGAATAAACGCCTGGAGCGACCCCTTCACCAACATTCTGGATGAGGGCTGGCAGCCCGCCAATTCCATCATGGCTCTGGGAAGCGGAGGCCTCACCGGAAGAGGTGTGGCAAAGAGCATCGCCAAGCTCAGCTTTCTGCCGGAGCCCCAGAACGACTACATCTTTTCGATCATAGGGGAGGAGTTCGGATTCCTCGGATGCATCCTCCTCATGGCAGTATATCTGTTTCTGATAGCAAGGCTGTTCATACTGGCCTTCAATTCGAAAAGCACCTTCGCGAAGCTGTTCTGTGCCGGATCCGGCATACTTTTCGCGCTGCAGGTGTTTCTGAACATCGGAGTCTGTACGAATCTTCTGCCTTCCACCGGTGTATCCCTGCCGTTCATCAGTTCGGGCGGATCGTCCCTGATAAGCTTTATGGCGGTCATAGGGATAGTCCTGAACATTTCCAGGAACAACCCGATACCGCGGTTCGGCCCGGTATGGAGGGATTTTGTAGATCAGTTCACAAACTGAAAGGAGAAGCTCTCCCATGAAAGTACTCATTGCCTGCGGAGGAACCGGAGGACATATATATCCCGGCATAGCCGTGGCGGACGAGCTCAAGCGCCGCCACCCCGACTGGGAATTCCTTTTCGTGGGCTGCATTTTCGAGCCCGCCATGGAGAACAGGCTCGTCCCCGAGGCGGGATACGAAATAGTGGACATTACCGCCGACAGCTTCGAGAGCTATTCCACCTTCATGGACGACGTGAAATCCACCCTTAACATCACCAGGAGCATCTTCCAGACCATGGGGATACTCAGGCGCAACAGGCCCGCGGTGGTCATAGGCACCGGCGGATTCGTATGCGCTCCCGTGGTGCTCACGGCCCATCTGATGGGATATCCCTCCATGATACTGGAACAGAACGTTATCCCGGGGCGCACCAACAAGCTCCTCAGCTGCATGGCAGACCGCATCTGCATTTCCTTCGAGGAGAGCCGGCAGTACATGAAAAAGCAGGATGTCTGTGTGGTCACCGGAAATCCCCTCAGGGGAGAATTCGACCGCTGGGACCGCATCAGCGCCAGAAAGCAGCTTGGGCTCACCCAGGAAGAAAAACTGGTACTGATCTTCGGCGGAAGCCTTGGGGCCAGAAGCCTTAACGACGCCGTGGTGAAGATGATCGACAAGGTTGGCAGGGACCCTTCCAACCGCATCCTTTTCATCACCGGAGGAGAACATTACGAAAACGTGAAAGCAGAGCTGGAGGCTCTGGGGATAGACGAAAAGCGCTTCCCGAACGTCACAGTCTGCGATTACAGAAACGACATGCCGGTGCTGATGAACGCCGCGGACCTTATCGTATCCCGCAGCGGAGCCACCACTATCTCGGAGATAAACCACGTGGGAGTGGCCACCGTGTACGTGCCCCTGAAGCACGCCCCGAACGATCACCAGAGGCTCAACGCCCTGGCAAACGTGGAGCGGGGGGCGGCCCTCATGTGCGAGGATGACGAAGAGCTGGCAGGCAGCCTCACCGAATGCGTGCTCCGGCTGCTTTCCGACGACGGCACCAGGCTGGAGATGGCAAACGCGTCCCTTTCACTGGGGGTGAACGATTCCTGTAGCCGGATCTGCGATCTGGCGGAGGAGCTTATCGACAGCAGAAAGAAAAAATGAGCAACAGAACGAGGAGACAGAGAAGAAGAAGGAGAGGCCGGGCCCTGCCGTGGGTGTTCGTGCTGATCGCGATCGTGCTGATCGGCGCGTATGTCTTCATGACCCGCTCCCCCCTGTTCACCATCACCTCCGTCACCGTGGAGGGTGCCTATAAGGTTACCGTCAGCGAGGTCAAGGAGAAGAGC
>JAGACT010000052.1 GCA_017613995.1 Eubacteriaceae bacterium | reverse complement strand
GTCCGCCGTCAGCGACAAGGCCGCACCGGGACTGTGTTCCATCATCATCTCCGCCGTGGGGATGATCGGCGGCATCTGGATGGATATCGACGGGCTCGGCGGAGTCCTGAAAAAAGCAGCGGACGTACTGCCCTTCTATCACGGCGTCACTCTGGCGCGTATGCCCTTCGGTGATACGCTCTCCGGCATTTCATCCCATCTTATGATGACCATCGGCTTCGGGACAGCGTTCTATGCCCTGGCTGTGGCGATCTTCACCTCGCGGATGAAAAAGGATCTGAGCTGAAAAAACAGATAAAGAACCGTTCTCCGATTCCATGGGGAACGGCTCTTTTGTTACTGTCTGGCGTTTTCTTTTCCTGCACACCGGTGCGCGCAGAAACGGATAAAGTCCGTCCAGTCGGACAGCTTTACAAAGTATACACTGCCGTCCCCGCCGGTCTCGGGAACGAACAGAAATCCCGCGGTCCTTTTTACGGCCCCGGCGAACACGAATCCCCCAAAGCGCTCCGAGCGTATACAGCTGCACACCTCAGAGGCCCCCACGCTCAGGGGGCTTTTCTCTTTTCTGTAATAGTCCCCCTCAGCCAGGCTGAGAACCGTCCTGGGAGCGGCGGCCGCGCTGTGGACGAAGGCGGCAACCCCGTAATCCACCAGCTCTGCCTCCTGCCGGCTGAGCCCGGCCGGCTCCCTTTCTTCCAGGAGCTTTTCCTCGTCCTCCAGGAGCTTTGCCGCCTCCTCTGCGGAGAGCTTCAGGAGCTGATAAAGGGTGTTCTCCGCGTCCGTGCCGGGGAAGCCGCATATCAGGCCTCTGAAGCGAAGCTCCCTGGCGAGCCTGAGAAACCGCTTTCCCCGATTGTTACGTGACGTCATTTTCCGCCGTCCTTTCCTGTTTTCCCGGGGTAGAACCGTTCCAGTTCATCCTCCTGTAATATATGACGAAAGCGATAAAGAGCAGCATGTTGTGGGTTATCATGCAGGCCCAGGCGGAGACGAGCCCCATGTCCAGGAGCCTGGTACAGACGAAGGTCCCCGCTATCCTTATCCCCCACATGCCCGAGATGTTCACCACGGATGGGACCAGGGTCCTGCCCGCGCCCTGGAGCATTCCCTCGATGACTATGGAGAGACCGTAGAAGGGCTCGGAACACGCCACCATGCGCAGTACGGTGCTGCCCAGCAGGATGACGGCGGGGTCTTTGATGAATATCGAGACCATGCCCGGTGCGAAGGCAAACAGAAGAGCCCCGGAAACGACCATAAGCGCGGTCTCCAGACCGAACACGATACGGGACGTTTCCCGGCGCAGTTCGTCGTCTCCCGCTCCGACGGCGTTTCCCGTCAGGGTCGCGGCGGCGGTCTGCATTCCGAAACCGGGAACGTAGAAGGCCGACTCCACGGTGTTGGCCACGGTATGGGCAGCGATGGCCACGCTGCCCAGGGCATTGATCATGGATGCGAACACGACGTAGCCCAGGGAGGTCCCGAAGCGCTGCAGCATGTTCGGGAAAGCTATACTAAAGCACGGCCCCAGGATCTTCCTGTCTGGGACGAAGGAGCACCCCTTCGGTGAGATCCGTGGATGGGAGAAGACGGCTCTGAGCATGGCGATCCCTCCGTAGACGAAGGAGGCCGCGCTGGCGGCTGCCGCTCCGGTTATGCCCAGTCCCGCCCCCCATATCCTGACGTTCATCCCGAAGAGGATGACGGTCCTTGGCTCATAGATGAAGAGGAAGTTCAGCAGGACATTGATGATGTTCACCCTGAGGCCTATCTTCATGGGGGTCTTCGTGTCCGAGGCGGAGCGGATGACAGTGCCGAGGATCATGGATGCGCTTCTGAACATCATGGGCATATACAGGATCCTGAAATATCTCGAAGCGCTCTCCCTGAGGGAGACTTCGACCTGCATCCATACGGGGACCAGGGAACTGAGAGAAACGGTTATAAATGTAAACAGGCCTCCGATAAGAAGGGCCGTCGTCACAGCCTGGGCGCAGATCCTGCGGGCCCTCCTGCCGTCCGATGCCCCGAAGGCCTGGGAGATCACGGCGAGGAAACCTATGCCCACGGCGGAAACTGTGCTTCCGATGAGCCAGTTCACCGTGACGGTGCTGCCCACGGCGGCGGTGGCCGCAGTGCCGAGGGAGCCCACCATGGCTGTGTCTATATACTGTACGGCGGTCTGCAGGAGCATCTCCAGCATGGTGGGCCATGCCAGGGAGATGACTGTCCGCAGAAGTTCCCGATGGGGATCCGCTTTCGTTTTCCTTATGATGTCCATGTTCCAAAGGATATCATATTAACGGGGGATACAGGCCAAAAGAACGAAAAAAACATGAAAAAAGCCGCCCGTGAAGGGCGGCTCTGAGGAAATCCTACAGTACGCTCAGAAGGTTCAGTCCTTCCTTCGCAGCGGCCAGTGCCGCGTTGACGGCATCCGGCGATGCGGCAACGATATACTTGGCCAGCAGTGAGAGCATGAGGCTCGCGATGAGCAGGATAATGGCTCCACCGAGACGGCTGGAGATCTGAGCGAAGGGCATCAGCTCCATGCGGTCCGCGGCCGAAAGCACTGCCACGTCTCCGGTGCCTCCCATGTTGGACATGCACAGTCCGGCGGTGATGCCGGCTTCGAAGGGATAGAAGCCCACCAGCTTTCCGATAAGGGCGGCGCCCGTGAAGGCTCCTATGCAGGTGGCCGCGCAGAGCAGCAGATAGGTGAGGCTGAAGCTGTTGATGACGGTATTGATGTCAAGGTAGCATACTCCGATGCCCAGCAGCAGCACGTTGGTCAGGTTCTTCATGATGAACTGGAACCACTGATAACAGGCGACTTCGATGTTTTCGGGCACGATGTCGGTGATCTTGAAGATCGCCACCGTTATGATCATCCATGCGTAGGCGTGTATAGTTACTCCGGTGCCGAGGGAGTTCCAGGCGCCCTGGATGATGTATCCCGTCGCGAAGAAGGCTCCCGATACCAGAAGTCCTATCCCGAGGTAGGAAAGGGAGATATTGTCGCGCTTTGCCTGCATCTCGGGGCTGATCTCCAGCTCCTTCGGATCGATGTTGCCCGCCTGCATGAGGGCTCCGTTACCGTTGGCCTTTCCCCTGAGCACCTTTACGAGGATGCCTGCCAGGACGATGGAGATCGCGTTTCCTATGGCGACCGCGGGGGTCATGACCGACAGGGCGTCGGCGGCGCTCATGGTGCCGCTGGTCTCAAATATCTTCGAGAGGGGCGAAGCGCCGGCCCCCATGCCTCCTCCCATGATGGGCAGGGCGATGAGCAGCAGGGCGTTCATTACGGGATATCCCATAAGGGCCGCAACTCCCATGCACAGCAGGAAGGCCAGGATAAGTCCTCCGAAGATGGAGGGGAAGTATCTGGCGGCGGCCTTTACCAGGAGCTTGCGGTTCATTCCCAGGATCGATCCCGTGATCAGGGCAGCTATGTACCAGTCGAGGAATCCGCCGGTGGTTTTGAAGAAAGTTCCTATGTTGCCCACCAGATCGAGGTTTCCGAAGGGAAGGCTCATGTTGTACACGGCTTTTCCCGCCTCGTCCACTCCGCTCTGGGCGGGGATGATGTTGAAGTATACCAGCAGAGCGGATCCGAATATGACCACGATGGCCCCGCCACCGAGATAATCCTTGATAATGGGCGTATGGTCGCCGATGTATGCCAGCATCTCCCCGACGACGATCATGAACACGAAGCATCCCGCCATCCCCTTCGGGAGAACCCCCAGGTACGTGGCGGCCAGCACCACTGCGGTGATGATGAAGAATATGGGCCAGGGAAGGTTGAATAGTTTCAGCTGTTTCTTTTCAGACATGTTTATCTCCTGTGAATTGGTTTAAAGACGCGCCACTCCGCTGTCTCTTGCGGCCTTCGCCACGGCGGAGGCGACGGAGGGACCGACCCTCTTGTCGAAGGGAGCGGGCAGGATGTAGGAAGCGCTGAGCTCGTCGGGGGCCACCAGGTCTGCCAGGGCGTAGGAAGCGGCCCGCTTCATCTGCTGGTTGATGTCCGTAGCCCTGACGTCCAGGGCTCCCCTGAAGATCCCCGGGAACACCAGCACGTTGTTAATCTGGTTGGGAAGATCGCTGCGTCCGGTGCCGATGACAGCTGCGCCGGCTTCAGCGGCCTCTTCGGGCTCTATCTCGGGTGTCGGGTTTGCCATTGGGAACACTATCGCTCCCGGCGCCATGGATGCCACCATTTCCTTTGAAACTATATGGGGGACGCTCACGCCGATGAACACATCCGCTCCGGCCATGGCGTCCGCCAGGGTCCCGGAGAACTTCTCGGGATTGGTGATATCCGCCATCTCCTTCTGGGCGTCGTTCATCTCGACTCCCTCGCAGAGCACTCCGAAACGGTCCACCATCTTGAGATGTTTAACCCCGAGGTCCATAAGGTGTTTTCCGATGGCGATGCCGGCGGAACCGGAACCGTTTATGACCACCTTAACTTCGGAGATCTGCTTGTCCACGACCTTGAGGGCGTTGATGAGGGCCGCTCCGACCACGATGGCCGTGCCGTGCTGGTCGTCATGGAATACGGGTATGTCGCACAGTTCCTTGAGCCTGCGCTCGATCTCGAAGCAGCGCGGTGCCGCTATGTCCTCCAGGTTGATGCCGCCGAAGCTCCCGGAGAGAAGGTATACGGTGCGGACGATCTCGTCCACATCCTTGCTCTTGATGCACAGCGGGAAAGCGTCCACGTCCCCGAAGCTTTTGAACAGCGCGCATTTTCCTTCCATCACGGGCATGCCCGCTTCCGGACCTATGTCACCGAGTCCCAGCACCGCGGTGCCGTCGGTGATCACGGCCACCAGATTGCCCCTTCTTGTCAGGGAGAAGGAAAGGTCCGGTTCTTTCTCTATTTCGAGACAGGGCTGCGCCACGCCGGGGGTATAGGCAAGGGCGAGGTCGTCCTTGTTTTCCACGGTCACACGGGAGATCACCTCGATCTTTCCCCGCCACTGTCTGTGCAGGTTCAGAGATTCCTCCTGATAGTTCATGTAAGAATTCCTCCTGATTCGTATAATTTGTTCAAAATTATTATACATGAGAAAATGCGGGATTTCAAGCCGATTTTGCCCGAACGTTGACTGAAGCAGAATACATTCAAAATTGTCCGGCACATAAGCGGTCCCGAACATAAAAAAGAGGCTGTGAACAGCCTCTGTATAAACCGTGACGGAGCTCTCAGCCTTCCAGTGCCCTGCACTTCTCCAGCAGTTCGATGATGGGAAGATGCTGGGGGCAGGCTTCCTCGCACTGGCCGCAGGCGGCGCAGTCGCTGGCTTTGCCCTTTCCCTGGGTGACTATATTGTATTCCCTGACAGTACGGAAGAGCGGGCTTCCCTTCCTGCGGTTCTCCACCGCGAAGATCTCCGGGATGGGGATGTCGTTCGGGCAGTCCTTCGTGCAGTAGTGGCACGCGGTGCAGGGGATGGACTGGTCTGCCGCTATGGCCTCCTGGGCTTTGGCGATGACTTCCATCTCATGCTCGGTGAGAGGCTTGAAATCCTTCATGAAGCTCAGGTTGTCCCGCATCTGCCCGACGGAGCTCATGCCGCTGAGGACGGTGATCAGATTGTCGTGGCTGGCCACGAACTTGATGGCCCATCCGGCATAGGAAAGACCGCTGTTCTCCGCGTCGAAGACGGCCTTGACGCTGTCGATGGGATCCGCCAGGATACCTCCCTTGACGGGCTCCATGACGGTAACGGGTTTGCCGTACTTCCTGCAGATCTCCCAGTTGCGCCTGGACTGGACCCCGGGGTTCTCCCAGTCAGCGTAGTTGATCTGCAGCTGGACGAATTCCACGTCGGGACGATCCGTCAGCACCTGATCCAAGAGCTCCGGCATGTCGTGGAAGGAGAAGCCCCAGTGCTTTACCAGGCCCTTCTCTTTCAG
>JAGACT010000051.1 GCA_017613995.1 Eubacteriaceae bacterium | reverse complement strand
TTCACGGCCAGGGGAACCCAGCCCAGAAGGGCGTTGATGGTGCCGATGGTGGCGGGGGTCTGTCCCATCTTCAGGGACTCGCTGAAGCCCGCCGCCGCCAGGGCGAAGGCGATTAACTGGGTGGCTCCCGCCTGGGACAGCTTGGAAACGAGGTTGTCCCCGTTGGCCACCATCGCGTCCATTCGGCGGCCTGACTGCCATTCCACGATATCCGAGATATTGTTGCGGTTCGTGTTGAACATGATGAACACGATGGTGGATCCGATGCCGTTGCTGGCGCAGTTCAGGTACACGCTGAAGGTGGAATAAGGGTTGATGATAAAGGGGAGCTTGCACAGGATCAGTATCCCAGCTGCAAAGAGCATCATGTTCTTCCTGCCGAGCCTTTCGTCTATCTTCGGAGTGAAGACGGAGGTCAGTACCGCCATAATAAGGTACAGTCCCATCATGGGCACCGTGGCGGCACTGGAGCCGACAATGTAGGCGGCGTAGTAGTTTATGGCCGCCAGGATCAGTGTCATGTGCACGCTGTAGCAGACGATAAATACCACGTTCAGCACCCAGGAACGGCACGATAACAGATAGCGGTAAGCCTCGCGCATCTTCATGCGGACACGCTGCTGCCTTACGGGCTTCACCCTCTCCCGGGTGGTCACATAATGGTGCAGCGCACCCAGTATGCCTATGAGGGACAGAACGCATGCGGTCTTTGTCAGAGGCACGGCGTCCGAAGGGCTGAGGATGGCATTTTCCCCTCTGAGGTCTCCGAAGATCTTTACCAGGGGGGCCACCGCCATGGAACCGAGGGCGGAGCCGAGGCTCACGCCGAGACTTCTGTAGGAATTGATGCTCCTGCGGTCCCTGTCATCTGAAGCGGCCAGAGACGCCATGGTGTTGTAGGGTATGCTCAGCAGGGTATTGAGAGTCTCGTATACGAAATAGACTGCCAGCCATATGATGACCGCCATATTGCCGGACACACCGAAATTGGTGAACAGCAGTACCAGGGATACGGCCCAGGGAAGGGACGCGTACAGGATGTAGGGTCTGATCTCTTCCCCGTTTCTGAAACTGCGGTTGGACACCCACAGGCCCAGGATCGGGTCGTTTACCGCGTCCCATACGGTGCCTATGGTTATCATCGTGCCGGCGATCAGCACGTCGATGCCCAGCACGTTCGTAAGAAAGATCAGATAATAAATATTCTTAAAAATTATATCCGATGATCTGAGATGCCGCAAATGTCAGAAAGCCCAGCTTTTCGCCAAAGCTGACTTTTGTATAGTCTCTTCTGCTCATTTTTACACCTTTTCCGACAGATATACTTTATAGATTATACATGCCGGAATGTCTGTTTCAGTGCAAATGTACCCGAAAACATGTCCGGTCCCTCATTTGGCTGCCAGCTATAAACGGGAGGATGCCTCGTATTCCTCTCTGGAGCGCTTCATCTCCTTTTCTATGTCCATGGCCATAAGCACAGCGAACATCACGGCGGAAACGGCAAAGGGCACCCAGCCGATGAAAGACGTGATGGTCCTCAGGGTCTGAGGGGTCTGGGCCTGTTTCAGGGCCTCGCTGAAACCCGCCGCGGAAAGGGCCATAGCCATGAGCTGCGTGGTACCGGCTTCCGCCAGCTTCGCGGCGAGATTGTCGCCGCTGGCCACCAGCGAGTCTATCCTCCTGCCGTTCTGCCATTCCACTATATCCGCGATATTGTTGCGGTTGGTATTGAACATGATGAACGCCACGGTGGAACCTATACCCACTGTGAAGGCGTTGATGTAGATATTTATCACCGCGTATGGATCGATAATGAAGGGGATCTTCCCGACGATCAGGATGAACGCGCCCAGAAGCATCATCCGCTTTCGGCCGATCTTCCTGTCAATGGCGGGAGTGATGAGGGAGACGGCTATCGCCACCACCAGGTAGACTGCGAGGATCGGTGTGGCAGCCGCGGAGGAGCCCATGATGTAGGCAGCATAGTAGTTGACGGACGTCATGATGAGTGTGTTGTTGATGCCGTAGCAGATCACGTAGAACATGTTGAGGACCCAGGAACGGCATCTGAAGAGCATCCTGTAGCCAGAGACAAGGGAGATCTTCTCCTCGTTGTCCTCGATCTGCTTCACCCTTTCTTTGGTTGTAAAATAATGGGTCAGGGCGCCGGCGATGCATATGAAACCCATCAGACAGGCTGTTTTGAAAAGTGCCGGGGCGTCGGAGGAACCGATGATGGCGCCTTTTCCCTGAAGGCCGCCGAAAAGCTTTACCAGCGGAGTCACCGCCACGGCTCCTATGCCGCTGCCCAGGCAGCCTCCGAGGCTGCGGAAAGCGTTGATGGAACGGCGGTCGGCGTCCACGTGGCTGGCCAGGGAACCCATGGAGTTATATGGCATCCCCAGGAACGTGTTCAGGGCCTCGAACACGAAATATACCGCCAGGCCGATAATGACGGCCAGGGTCTGGGTCGTATGGAAGTCGCTGAACAGCAGCACTATGGTCACCGCCCAGGGTACGGAGCAGTACAGCGCGAAGGGCCTGACCTTCTCCCCGTTTTTAAAGGTATGGTTCGCCGACCATATCCCGATGAGAGGATCGTTCACCGCATCCCAGATGATGCCCATGGTCAGCATGGTGCCCGCCACGAGCACGTCGATCTTCAGTACGTTTGTAAGAAAGATCAGATAATAAAGGCTCTTGAAATTGTAAACTATGTTCTGGGACGTGGAAAATGCCATGAAGCCCAGCTTTTCTGGGAGTCTGACCTGGCTCTTTTCTTCCATAAATGCCTCCGTTCCCAGGGGATGTTCCCTGAAGCGTTTTCCTTAATTATATCCGTCAGGCGGCAAATTTCAAACGAATTGTCCTTTCAGGGTGCAAAAGAACACCGAAGGGCGGATTTCGCTTCCGGGATTGACTGGAGCCGGTGGCGAGACTATACTATCCACAGAAAGGTCGCGGCGGGCAGTCCCCGCCGCCGGGTGTGAATGATGCTCAGATTTATCGGGGTCACCCTGCTCCTGATTCTCATCGCAGCGCTGGTGCTGCTTTTCGCAGCGGTCGTCAGGACACTGCTTCTGAAAAAGAAAAGCACAAATTTTGAACTGTCCGCAGATGAGGCGCGGATCGAACTGTATTCCCGCAAGCTCTCCGAAATGGTCCGATTCGAGACCGTGTCCCACCGGGGCTTTCCGGAACCGGACAAATTCCGCGCCTTTCACGGGATCCTCGAGGGACTCTTCCCGAAGGTCTTTGAATCCATGGAAAAGACGGATATCGACGGGAACCTCCTTATGAAGTGGAAGGGGGCCGACGATACCCTTGATCCCATCATCCTCACATCCCATCTGGACGTGGTGCCGGCGGAAGGGGAATGGAAGTATCCCCCCTTCTCGGGCGCGATAGCCGAAGGAAAAGTCTGGGGAAGGGGCTCCGCCGATATCAAATGCGGGGTCATGGCCTTTTACCAGGCCTGCGAAGAGCTGCTGGAGGAAGGCTACGTTCCCCCATGCGACGTGTACCTGGGCAGCAGCTGCACGGAGGAGATCGGTGGGGACGGAGCCCCGAAGATCGCCGACTGGTTCAGACAGAGGGGCATCCGCCTGTTCATGCTGTGCGACGAGGGCGGCTCCCTTGTGGAGGATCCCGTGGGAGGCGTTCCCGGCAACTTCGCCGCAGTGGGCATCTTCGAAAAGGGATACGGAGACCTGAGATTCATCGCCCGCTCCAGCGGAGGTCATTCCTCCACACCGCCGAAGGGGACCCCCATCCCAAGGCTCGCTCAGTTCATAAGCCATGTGGAAAAGCACGATCCTTTCACAGTGAAGTTCTCCCCGGCGGTGGATGCGATGTTCGAAAACCTCGCTCCCTACTGCAGCTCCTTTCTCATGAAACTGGTGATGCACAACCTGTGGCTCTTCAGGCCAATTCTGAAAAAGGTGATGCCCATGATATCCACGGAGGCTGCGGCAATGCTGAAGACCACCGTCGCCTTTACGATGCAGAAAGGGTCCGAAGGCTACAACGTCCTTCCTCAGGAAGCCTGGGTCACTGCCAATCTCAGGTACATTCCCCATCAGGGCATGGAGGAATCGAACGCTCTCATGGCAGGGATCGCGAAAAAGTACGGTCTGGAAACGGAGATCGTCACAGCGGGAAATCCGTCGAGGGAACTGGACCTTAAGGGGGAACCCTTCAGGATGACAAGGGACGCCATCGCAAAGGTCTTCCCCGGGGTGGGAGTCATGCCCTATGTGGTGACAGGGGGAACGGACTCGCGCTTCTACGACGGAGTGTGCGACAGCTGCGTGCGCTTTTCCCCGGTCAACTACGGTCCCGAACAGCTGGCGGCCATGCATGCAGTCAACGAGAACGTGGTGGCCGCCTGCCTTCCGATGGCGGT
Organism: Eubacteriaceae bacterium; assembly: GCA_017613995.1. Lineage (GTDB taxonomy): Bacteria > Bacillota > Clostridia > Eubacteriales > Anaerofustaceae > RUG14186. The sequence goes on along the minus strand of JAGACT010000051.1, from coordinate 1,703 downwards.
GGATTACTACAAGGAGATAATCAGGATACAGGAAGAAAGACTGCAGAAGTAAAAAACAGAGGCCTTCGCGGGAAGACCTCCTCTTTTTCAGACTTTATTTTTTGCTTATCTTCATTTTCGTCCCGCATTTGGGGCAGCTTACCATGACCGTACCGGTGAACTCCCCGATGCTGAGCTTCTGTCCGCAGCCGGTGCAGCGAAATTCCGTCGGAGAAGCGGGTGCTGGCCCCTTCGGTTCCTCAAAGGGGTTGGAGAGGCTGCGTATCTCCTCGATGGCTTTCCTGGCTTCCTCCATCCTCTGCTGCCGGGCAGTGTCCCTGTCCTCGGGCCGCCTGAGAAGATTGTCCGCCGGACCTCTTCCCACCGCGCGCCTGCGGGCGTTCTCCTCGTCCGTCAGCCTCCTTACTTCCTCGAGATCCTCCCGGTCCCTGGCACTGTATACGTAAACGTAGTAATTGTAGGCGTACACGGCCTCTCCCCTTACGGAACCGTTGCGGTCCAGTTCCGCGAGGATCTCGTCAGACAGGCCGGCCATGCCCTTTCTGAGACGGCCTGCGTCCAGAAGAGGCGCTGGAGCTCCCCAGGGCATCTCCACCATGATGTTTCCGCCGCTGTAGATACCGAAGGCGGGAAGGCGCACTTCCTCCGTCCCGGCTACCCTTGCGATGAGCCGGGAATCGCACATGCCCCTGCAGAACCTGTCCACGCACACGTAGTCGCCGGTCCTGATGTCCCTGATCTTTTCGCCCCATGCCATCCATGCGGGCTTGTCTATCCCCATGATCCCGGGTGCCTTTCCCGAAAGGTCATAGGGTATCGGAAGATGCATCCTGCTCATCCTGTTTCCTCCTGATCGATGCGGTATAGTCCTTCCCGATGACGGAAAGATTTCTCTCAGATCCTGGTCCCGAACTCCTCGATGATCGCCTTTACGCCATCCACGGTTTTTTCGACGGTATCCCTTTCGAAGGGATTGTCTAGTCCGGCGGAGCGGAGAAGATCGAAGTAGCCGATGCTGCCTCCCCTTCTGCAGAGGGAGACGTAGTCGTTCCAGGCTTTCTGATGGTCCTCTCTGTCGCGTATGAGGAACTGAAACGCGCAGATCTGGGCCAGGGCATAATCCACGTAGTAGAACGGATACAGGAAGATATGCTGCTTCTGCATCCAGAAGCCTCCTGAGGAAAGGAACTCGTTTGCCTCATAGTCCCTCCAGGGCATGTACTTCTCCTCGATCCCGTGCCAGATCCTCCTCCTTTCGGCGGCATCCGCCCCGCCGGACTCGAATACCCTGTGCTGGAACTCGTCCACCGCCACGAGGTAGGGTATGCTGCACAGAGCCCCGCACAGATGGGCGTACCTGTAGCGGTCGGCTGCTTCCCCGAAGAAGCTGTCCATCCAGGGATAGGCGAAATGCTCCATGCTCATGGAATGGATCTCGTTTATCTCGCTGGTGGAGGATATCGACATCATGGTCTTCTGGCATCTGGCGGCGATGTAGCACTGGAACGCGTGTCCCGCCTCGTGGGTGAGCACGTCCACGTCGGCGCTGGTGCCGTTGAAGTTCGAGAAAATGAACGGAGCCCTGTACAGGGGCAGGAACGTGCAGTAGCCGCCCATGTGCTTTCCGGGCCTGGTATCCAGATCGAACAGCTCGTGATCGCACATGAAATCGAAGTACTCCCCCGTCTCCTGTGACATCTCGG
>JAGACT010000050.1 GCA_017613995.1 Eubacteriaceae bacterium | reverse complement strand
GGACAAAAAAAGAAGCCGTCTTTGTCTCAAATTAACAAAAACGGCTTATCTAAGCTAAAAAATGGAGCTGATGGGGAGACTCGAACTCCCGACCTATTGATTACGAATCGTTAACGTAACTGTCTGAGCTTTCCTGACTTATTCAGGCCTTTTCTCAGATGGCGCTCAAAATGGCATAGACAGACATTTTGTCCATATTTGTATTCTGCAAGTCGATCAAATCTTCCTGTTATTCTTATTCATAACAATATTATTAATCACTTACATTATCATTTTAGCATCGATACGGAATCTGAGCAAGATTCAGACAGTAAAAGATGAAAAAAAGAGACTACAGCATAGAAAGTGCTGAATATCGATGTTCCCTATGTGATCCGGAGCCAATGGAATCTAAATCTAAAGTGCTACATAGGGATAGTCCAAAGTCAATAACAGTGAAAATCTAAAGTGACGACCCCGGTATCATCCGGATTGGATGCACAGACCACCGTTAATAATAATCCCGTCAGATATATTTTCAATAATTACTCTGCTAATTGTTGTTATGATCAAGAATCTGTCGCACTGCCAATAAAGATAAGTCGAGTATGAACTGACGAATAATATGAACATAGTAAATACACTTCGGTACGGGCTCCGGAACCGAATGGTACTTGCCTGTGCCGGTTCGCTGTAGTATAATGAAAAAAATTCGGATGCGTGAAACGTGGAACCGGGTGGGATCCCCGACGCGCAGGGCACTGTGAAGCTCCATTGCTGGAGATAAGTCAGATACACGCCTCTCCGGATCGTGATGCATTTGCCATGGCCAGACAGCATGGATATATCCCCCGCGCGCCGGGAGCGTTTTTCATTGCAGCAGAATCTATCCATGCGTATAAGCAGGTCATGAAACGGCCTGCTGTTTTTATTGGGAAGGATTTTTATGGACAGAGAGAATACGGTAAAAAGGACGAGGGCACCGTGGTGACCATAAGGATACCGGTGGACAATACGGTCTGAAGGGCAGACAAAGAGAATTCATCCTTGTTCGCCGGAGATTTAACCTTAACTTTTTCACATGAAGTTAAATGGTTATAAGGATAAAGCATCCTGACTATATGCTGTCCGGCACTTTCTAATCGCCTGATAGACGTGTAATATGGTACGATTGACATATGTCGGTTTCCGGCGGCTTGTGCAGGGGGAAACATCATTTTATGAGCATTATCCGGAAGGTATCGGCACCATGTACTTGCCATTATCATCACACATGACGCTGCCTCTGACCACAAAAAGTCGCCACTTGTATTCAAAGTCGATTGGAAAAATCCGATTTTTATCTTGAAACTCGCTTAAAAAAGTCCGATAATCAATTCAGGAGGATATCGTGATGCTTAAGAGAAAGATACAGGATCAACTTCAGGCATGGAAAAATGAACCCGACCACAAGCCTCTGATCATAAAGGGAGTCCGTCAATGCGGAAAAACAGCAAGTGTTCTGGCTTTTGCGGAGCAGAATTACAAGAATGTCATTTATATGAATTTCTTTGAAAACCCCGAGTACTCATCTGTTTTTGCCGGTTCTCTGAAAGTCGATGACCTGATTATGTACATGTCTGCGCTTCTGGGGAAAAACACCATTTTCGAACCGGGAAACACGATCATTATCCTGGATGAGATCCAACATTGTCCCAATGCAAGAACATCGCTCAAGTTTTTTAAGCTTGACGGGCGGTATGATGTGATAGGGACAGGGTCACTGCTCGGAATCAGCGGCTATGGGGAAGAGATCTCCATACCTGTCGGTTACGAGACGATAATGAGCATGTACCCTATGGACTTCGAGGAGTTCCTGTGGGCGAATGGAATAGAACAGAATGTTATAGATCTTCTGAAGCGGTCCCTGGACACGATCACGCCGGTGCCTGTTCCGATACATGAAAGGATGAGGGATCTGCTGCTGCAGTACACTGTCGTAGGGGGGATGCCCGAAGTAGCCCAGCGGTTTGTTGATACCAGACAGATCAGCCAGACATATTCACTGCAGATGGATATTATCAACAGTTATCGGGACGATATGGTGAAATATGCCTCCAGGGCTGACAGGTCCAGGATCAGGGAGTGCTTTGACTCCATTCCTAAACAGCTGGCTAAAGAAAACAAGAAATTTCAGTATTCGCTGATCCGAAAAAAGGGTACTTCCGGTATGTACGAAGGAAGTCTGAAGTGGATAGAAGATGCCGGCATCATCAACAGATGTTACAATCTTTCTCTTCCGGAACTTCCCCTTGATGGATATGCCGAGACGGATATTTTTAAAGTATATATGGCGGATACAGGTCTGTTCACCGCAATGCTTGATGAAGGAACACAGTATGATATCCTGCGCGGAGATCTGTATGGATATAAAGGAGCAGTTTTTGAGAACCTGATCGCGGATATGATCGGTAAACGCGGGAAAGCACTTTATTATTTCCGTAAAGAAAGCGGGATAGAGATCGACTTTGTCATACGCCGTGATAATGCGGCAATACTGCTGGAAGTAAAGGCGAAAAACGGAAATGCCAAAAGTGTGAAAACGATACTTGCGCATCCTGAAAAGTATCATGTGGGGGGCGCGATCAAACTGGGAGACTATAATATCGGCAGTGCAAACGGAATACTCACTCTGCCGACATATATGGGCTTTCTTATAATTTGAGAAACATATCCCGGCATACGGAAGGATACACCTGCCGGAATAAGGCTAAGATATCAGGCAGCAGGTACTGCAGTGACCATAAGGATACCCATGGAGGATTATCATGAAAACCATTTTTGTAGACGACGAGTTATGGATGCTTATGCAGTTCAAGACGGAATGTTCAGACATCCCGGATATCGAACTGGTGGGGGAGTTCACCAGTGGTGAGGAGGCTCTTGAATATGCCAGGAAAAACCCCGTGGAGTTCGCCCTGCTGGATATTGAGATGCCCAAAATGAACGGAGTGGAACTGGCAAAAGAACTGAGGAAGATAAACGAAGACGTGATCATAGTGTTCGTCAGTGCCCACAAGAAGTACCTGGAGGATTTCATAAACGTCAAGGCAGACTATTATGTCCTCAAGCCCTACGACAGGCAGGACGTGGTGGACGTGATAGAACGCGCCCTGCTGCTTTCGAAGAGGCTGAAGAAAAGGGTATTCATGCGCACCTTCGGCACCTTTGAGGTGTTCGTCGATGGCCGGCCGGTATATTTCCGCTATTCCAAAGCCAAGGAGCTCCTTGCCCTGATGGTGGACAAGAGGGGAGCCATCCTGACCCCCCAGGAGGCGCTTTTCAACATCTGGGAGGAGCGGGACTACGACACAAATTCCCCAGCGTATGGCGCGTCACCATGATGAGGCTCAGGCAGATCCTGGAGCAGGAGGGCATAGACGATATCCTCTGCGAGGACAATAGCAGGGGCAAATATCTGGATATCGCCAGATTCGGCTGCGATCTTTACGAGATGCTGGACGGCAATAAAAAGGCCGCGGCCTTCTTCGACGGGAAATATATGACGGACTACAGCTGGGCGGAGGAGCGCGTCGGAAGCCTGATGGAAATAAAAAGCAGAGTTTTGTCTTAAGAAGCCTGTCCGTGTAACGAATCTGTGACACGCCGTATGATACCCTGTATGTAAGATACAGTCGGTGTCGTCTGCGGTGCGTCCTTTAAGGGAGTGCATTTATGAATATGAAAAAGATGATAGCGGCAGCCGTGCTCGTAGTGATGGCGTCCCTTATTCTGACGGCCTATTCAGTGACGGGAGGGTTCCCGGGGTTGGATGCACAGACCACCGTTAATAATAATCCCGTCAGATATATTTTCAATAATTACTCTGCTAATTGTTATTATGATCAAGAATCTGTCGCACTGCCAATAAAGATAAGTCGAGTATGAACTGACGAATCATATGAACAGAGTAAATACACTTCGGTGCGGGCTCCGGAACCGAATGGTACTTGCTTGTGTCGGTTCGCTGTAGTATAATGAAAAAAATTCGGATGCGTGAAACGTGGAACCGGGTGGGATCCCCGACGCGCAGGGCACTGTGAAGCGCCCATAAAGGAGATAAGTCAGATACACGCCGCATCCTTAAGTAATGCTGCTGCCAAAGCCGGTATGCATGGATCAGATGTTTCCCAGGGATTTAGATTCGTGATATATATTTATATCCATGCATAGGCAGGCTTCTGAAAGCCTGCTTTATTATTATCGCAGCAGGTGCCGCTGATAAGCGGCTGAGGTGATCATTATTCTCTTCTGAAGGCTCGCGGCGGTGCAGCCAGATACATTCAGACCATATACACTGATTACGGGGAGGGCATGTGATGAAAACAAGGAACACAATGGTTGCCATGGTATTTATCGTCATCCTCGTGTTTGCACTTTGTCTTGTCCTTGCTTCGGGCAATCTTCCCGTAAGGGATGCCGTAGGCCGTAAATATGATTCGAAACTGATTGAATTCAATCACGGATGGACCGTTTTTATAGGTGACGATGAGTATCATCCCGAATCACTTCCTGTTTGTATGTTCAAAATGGGTTCGTATGAAGTCAGACTCGTGAAGACTTTGCCCTCCATGATCACGGAAGGCACGTTTCTGGCTTTCAGAAACCCTTCATATCTGACGGAAGTATATATCGGCAGTGAGATGGTTTTCGTATCGGATTCCACCATAAACGGGCAAAGGGTCACTCCGGTGCCGGGATGGGTCTTCGTGCCCCTTACCGAGGAATACTCCGACCGGCAGATCACCCTTGTCATGCACTGTCCGTATATCCTTAATATCGGTGCCGTTCCAGAGACGGTGCTGGGCACCCATGCGGAAACGATGCTTTACGCCTCGGGTGACAGTTATCTTGACTACTATATTTCCGTAGCGGTCATCATTTTCGGCATACTGCTGTTTCTGTTTTCACTGGTGAACATTTCGTCTTCGGAGGGTATTACGGCCTATGCCCTCATGGGCGCGTTCGTTACGTTCATGGGGATTTCTCTCATCTGCCGGTGCGGAATGCCACGTACGGAGGCCTACACCGGGTATATCGAATACATCATAGGCGAACTGGCCATAAGGGTATGTCCCGTACTGTTTGCCTTCTTTCTGTGCATGCGCACGAAGGGAAGACCCCTAAGGATATGTCTATGCCTGTTTTACGCTTCCGTGATCCTTATGGTCATGGGGACCCTGCTGCACTTTACGGGGGGCATGGATATGACCGCGGGAGAACCTGCGGTGTTTCTGCTCCTTCTAGCGGAACTTGCGGTATCTCTTTTCTGCGATGTCCTGGAGGATGACGAAATGAACTTCCGCTACAGGAATCTTTCCGTCTTTGGTATACTGTGCCTTTCAGCGGGCATCCTGACGGGATGTGTTATTGGCCCCGACGCATACAGAAGCGTGATCCACGCCAGGTACATTCTCTGCCTCGTCTTTTCGGTGATCCAGTCGGTCATCCTCACCGTAAATATTTACAACGAGGCTACCAGAAACACCGTCCTCTCAAGGGAGCTGACAGAGAGCAAGATGAAGGTCATGATGAGCCAGATGCAGCCCCATTTCATCTACAATGCCCTCTCCACCATCCGTGTGCTGATAAAGAAGGCTCCCGACAGGGCGTACCAGATGGTCCTGGATTTCGCGGATTATCTGAGATTCAACATAAACGCCATGTCCGACGTATCAATAATACCTTTTGAAAAGGAACTGGAGCACATAATGGCATACGCGAAGATAGAGGGGGAGCGGTTCCGGGACCGCCTTGAGATCATTTACGACATCAGGGAGGCTTCCTTCAGCGTGCCGCCCCTGTCCGTGCAGCCCTTCGTGGAAAACGCCGTCAAGCACGGCGTGTACCCGAATCCCTCCGGCGGGAGGGTAAGGATAGCCTCCTTTGCGGACGAAGAAAACTACATTATAACCGTGGAAGACAACGGTGTGGGATTCGACACTTCGATCCTCTCAGAGGGGGAGGACAAGGGAGTAGGCATATCCAACGCCACGGAGCGCCTGAAGCTGCTGCTGCAGGCCGAAGTATCAATAGATAGCGAACCCGGGAACGGCACTGCCGTGACCATAAAGATACCGAAACAAAGGAGGAGCGTTCAGTGAAGACCATACTTGTCGATGATGAGCCTCTGATGCTGGACATGTTCGATATCGAATGCTCCGGCATAGACGGAATTGAGATGCAGGCAATGTTCACCAGAAGCGAGGAGGCTCTGGAGTATGCTATGCACAGCACGGTGGAACTGGCCCTGCTGGATGTGCAGATGCCTGGCATGAACGGGATAGAGCTGGCTTCGGAACTCAGAAAGATCTCTCCGGAAATGGTGATAGTGTTCATCACCGCTTTTCCCGAATATACTCCCGATATACTGGATGTGCGGGGAGATTACATAGTTCTTAAACCCTATTCCAGGGAACGGGTGGAAGATATGGCCCGCAGGGCGAAGCTTCTTTCCGCCAGGATGAAAAAACGGGTATCCATACGAACCTTCGGCCGGTTCGGTGTGTTCCTGGACGGGAATGCCCTTGTGATACATTCGAAGAACTCCCTGGAACTGCTGGCCCTTCTGGTGGACAGGAGGGGAGGAGCGGTAAGCGCGGAGAGCGCTTTCCCGGTGCTGTTCGAGGGTGATGTGTATTCGGAAAACTCCTCCAGCAAGTACCGCAAGGCCCTGATAAACCTGGAGAAGGATCTTCAGGAAAACGGAGCCTCCGATATAATCAGACGGGACGGAAGGTTCGTGAACCTGTGCACCGACAGGGTCGACTGCGACCTTTTCAGGTTCATGGACGGAGATCCCGAAGCCGTGATGCAGTTCAACGGGGAATATATGTCCCAGTACAGCTGGGGTGAATATACACTGGGTTATCTCGTGCGCCGTAAAGCGGAACTGGAGAATGACCCCGCAACAGGAGAACACAGATGAAAACGAGAAAAACAGCGGTCATAACGGCCTCCGTACTGCTGATACTGTTTGCCGCGGGTATAATCATGTTCGTGGGCAGCAGCAGGAATCTTTTTACGGAAAGGGATGAGGCCAGGATTATGATCACATCCCTCAGGGGACAGGCCACGGTGGTCAGGATGGGCACCGGTTACAGTCTGAAGGAAGACATCGGGCTCGAGGAGGATGATGAAGTCTATACGTCGCCGGGTACTGAAGCGTTATTCGAGGTGACCGGCGCGGGAAGCTTCGTTATGGACGGAAACTCCAGGGTATCCGTGGAGACCGATACCGACGGGCTTGCCGTGATAAGAAACGTCTTCGGAGCGGTCCTGTACCGGATATCCCCGGAGCAGGGAGTGCTCAGGGTCTCCTCCCCCGCAGGAGTGATATCATCCGAAGCCCCCGCGTTCTTTTCCGTGGAGAGCTATCCCGGCACCCAGACCATTAAGGTCTTTTTCGGGGAACTCACCCTTGTCACCGATCCTACGTCTGACGCGGTCAGGTTATTCTCCGGATATCAGCTGACCGTCGTGCAGAACGACGACGGTATAAGCGTCTTTTCCGAAATAAGCGGCATATCCATTCAGTCCCTCAGCGGCTTCCTTTTGAAAAAACTGGAGGATGCCCCGGACCAGGACGTTTTCCCGCCATCGGTACTCACCGCGGAAGAGGAGAGGCGGGAGAAGGAGATGGAGGACGCCATGGCCCTCAGGGAAGCCTACGAGGCTTCCGTCATGGCCCAGGGCGGAACCGTTCCCGTGATAGAAACGACTTCCGTTACCGAATACATGACCGAATCCGACATCCATACCTGCACCATATCCATAGTGTGCTATACCCTGCTGGACCACATGGGGGATCTTGCTGAAGGCAAAAACAGCTTTGTTCCTCCAAACGGGATCATCCTCGCTCCGTCCACGGTACAGTTCGTTTCCGGAGAGACCGTTTACGATATCCTGAAAAGGGCCTGCAGCGCTTCGGGCATACCGATCCAGTACAGCTGGACCGTGGAATTCGGGGGATACTACGTGGAAGGTATCAACAACCTCTGCGAATTCGACTGCGGTCCCGAATCCGGATGGATGTACAGCGTGAACGGCTGGTTCCCCAACTACGGGAGTTCGAACTACCTGCTGTCAGACAGGGACATCATAGTCTGGCATTATACCTGCGAAGGACTGGGCAGGGATCTGGGATACGTTTGGAGCCCGTGACCGTAAAAGTTCAGAGATACTCTATTGCAGCACAGCGTCTTCCCATTCGGAAGGCGCTGTGCTTCGGTTATGGATCCCGACGTTTGCGGATATATCAGAAACCGGCCATGGGAATTGTGAATAACGCTCAAAGTCGTTGAAAATATTCGAATGCATACAAAATACATGCGATTTTGCGCTTTTCTGCTTATGATTCCATCACACAATGCATATTTTTTATCATTTTTTCTTTTCTGAGTCCTCCTGTGGTTAAAAATCGAACGGTTTTGGAACGGGAAGGATACTACAATGGAATCGGGAAAGAAGATCGTTTCCCACATCATCATAACAACAGACTGGCAGTTTTCAGGGAATTGGGTAAAACCCAGCGGTATCAAGCCGCCGTACTCGGACACAGAAAAGCCGCGTATTTCATTGGGATTATCCTGAGAAGGAATACGCACCAAAGGCCTCCGAAGCCGGAATACATCGAAAACAGCGCCATAAGCCGCAGCGCTCTTGAGGGTCGCACTGCGGTATGTTGCGTATCTGAAGGCACCCTCACGGGTGCCTTCACTCACAGCATAGATCCTCAGTGCTTCATTTAAGGAGGTGATGTACAGACACTCAGAGCCGCCACCCCAGGTGGCAACCGGTCCATCCCCAGGGAGACGACAGTCAGACGTTCGGCTTTATATGAAAAGCCGGATCAGGCAGCGATACCGATATCTGAGAAATGGAAAACGCAGCCGTCACCGACATCTGTATTGTAAACCACAGGGGAAGGATCATAAAACATATAATT
>JAGACT010000049.1 GCA_017613995.1 Eubacteriaceae bacterium | reverse complement strand
GTTTTCTATAGTGAGCTTCACCGGATCGGTGACCCCCATGATCCTCTTTGAGGTCTTTATCAGGTCGTCCCGGATGAAGTAGTCGAACTGGGCCTGATCTATGACGGAATCCGCCTTGGCTACGCCGATCTCGTTCATGAAGTTTCTGATGGCTGCCGGGGTTATGCCCCTTCTCCTCATGCCGCAGATGGTGGGCATCCTCGGATCGTCCCATCCGTCCACCACTCCGTTTTCCACCAGGGCTCTGAGATATCTCTTGGATGTGATGGTATTGGTGACGTTAAGACGGGCGAATTCTATCTGGCGGGGCCTTCTCACTTTGTAATCGTCCAGGTTGGAGAGGACCCAGTCGTACAGGGGGCGGTGATCCTCGAACTCCAGGGAGCACAGGGAGTGAGTGATGCCCTCTATGGCGTCCTCGATGGGATGGGCATAGTCGTACATGGGGTAGATGCACCAGTCGGTCCCGGTGTTGTGATGGGCCTCGTAGTTGATGCGGTAGATCACGGGATCCCTCATGTTCATGTTGGGGCTTGCCATGTCTATCTTCGCCCTGAGGACCCTGCTGCCGGCGGGATACATGCCGTTTTTCATGTTCTCGAACAGCTCCATGTTCTCTTCGACGCTTCTGTCTCTCCAGGGACTGTCCTTGCCGGGCTGGGTGAGGGTCCCTCTGTTGGCCCTGATCTCCTCCGGGGTCTGGTCGTCAACGTAGGCAAGGCCCTTTCCTATGAGCTCCTTCGCGTACTCGTAGTCCTTCTGGAAGTAGGAGCTGGCCCAGTACAGTCCGTCCCATTCGTAGCCGAGCCACCTGATATCCTCCTGGATGGCGTCCACGTAGGATACGTCCTCCTTGGAGGGGTTGGTGTCGTCGAATCTGAGGTTGCAGCGGGAGCCGTAGCGCTCCTTTACAGAGAAGTTGATGGATATGGCCTTGGCGTGGCCTATGTGCAGGTAGCCGTTGGGCTCCGGCGGGAAACGGGTATAGATATCTTCGGGCTTATACTTGCCCTCCGCGATGTCCCGGTCTATCTCATTGAAAATAAAGTTGCTGGAATTGTCGCTCATTTCAGTGTTTTCCCTCTTAACTGTAATATATTAATTCTACAATAAATAGCTGTGTTTGTCATCATTACTGTCAAAAATTGTGACATATAAAACACTGTTTTGGTATAATTAACAGAAGAAATCCCGGGAGGAATACGATGACTCAGGCGTTAGATTATCTCAGAACTCTGGCCCAGGATCCGGACTCCGTCGATTACCGAGAGCTGCTGGGATCCTTTATCGGGGAACTGACCGCCGCCGAGGCGGGGAAAGACAGTTCTCTGAGTTTCATTCCATCATATCTTGCCCCTTCATCCGACACAAAGAAGCAATCGAGGGTCGCCGCGGTGGACGCGGGAGGAACGAACCTGAGGATAGCGGTGCTGGAAGCCAGTGAGGGAGGAGTTCCCGGGATCGTCTCCGTCAGCAAGTACGCCATGCCCGGAAGGGATAAGCCCCTGAGTTCGGAGGAATTCTTCGATACCCTGGCGGAGCTGATAGACACCGACGCCCCCTGCATTCCCGACGTGGGAGTGAGCTTCGCCTACAAGGGCGTCATCACCCCCGAAGGGGACTACATCATCGAGGGCATGTGCAAGGAAGTCACGGTCAGCGGCATCGAGGGAAAAAGCCTCGTGGGAGGCCTGAACGCCGCCTTCGAGCGGAGGGGCTCATCTCCCCGCAGGATCCGCACGGTTAACGACACCGCCGCCTGCCTGATGGGATGCGTCCCGTCCCGGAGACTCTTCGGATGCGGCAGCGCCGTGGGAATGGTGCTGGGCACGGGCTTCAACATCTGCTTTCGAAAGGACATAAGCCTGGATGACGATATCGCCCCGGACATCATAGTCACGGAATCGGGCTTCTTCGATCGGATCCCCAGGGGGAAGGTCGACCTGGAGCTGGACGAAAAGAGCGCCATCCCCGGGGACCACATAGCCGAAAAGATGATCTCGGGAAGATACCTTTCTGAGATCTTCAACATGGTGATGGACCGCGCCGTATCCGACGGGATCACCGCGGATCGCGGCCGCGCCGATGATTCGGGATATCTGGACATGCTTCTGAGGACCCGCGGGGAAGGGGACTTCGCCCGGGACACCGCCTATTACATAGTAAAAAGGAGCGCCATGATCGCGGCGGTCTGCGTCGCGGCCTCGGTCATATATTCAATGAGGGAGGGCGGATCCGACGCCGTCATCGCCGTGGAGGGTTCCACGGTGCTCAGGATGTGCGGCTTCATGGACATCTTCAGGGAGATGCTCGACAGTATCCTCACCAAAGAGCGGGGGATCCGCTGGGAGATAATGTCGGGAGCGGACAGCGTTCTTACCGGCACCGCCGGAGCGGCGCTGATGTGATAAAAGGGAGGACGGACACATGCTGGCAAAGGACATGACTGAACTTATCGGAATGACGCCCATGGTGAGGCTTTCACGCTACGAGGCTCTCACGGGCATGAGCTCCGGGATATACGCCAAGATAGAATCCTTCAATCCCACGGGGAGCGCCAAGGACCGCGCTGCCCTGGGGATGATAGAGGACGCGGAGAAAAGGGGCCTTCTCAAGGAAGGCAGCGTTATAATCGAGCCCACCAGCGGGAACACCGGCATCGGGCTTTGCGCCATCGCCGCCGTGAGGGGATACCGATGTATCATCGTTATGCCCGATACCATGAGCGTCGAGCGGCAGAAGCTGATGAAGGCCTTCGGCGCCGAAGTGGTGCTGACGGACGGGGCGAAGGGCATGAACGGAGCCATCGAAAAGGCAGAGGAGCTCTCGGCCGCCTGTGCCGGAAGCTTCATTCCCGGACAGTTCGACAACCCCGCCAACGCCGAGGCCCACTACCGCACCACGGCCCGGGAGCTGTGGGAGGACATGGACGGGAAGATCGACGTATTCATAGCCTCCGTGGGCACCGGGGGAACCCTCACCGGCTGCGCCAGGTATCTGAAGGAAAAGGATCCCCTCATCAGGGTGATCGCGGTGGAGCCCGCGGGAAGCCCGTTCCTGTCGGAAGGCCGCGCGGGAGCCCATAAGATCCAGGGCATCGGGGCGGGATTCGTCCCGGGAGTACTGGATACCGACCTCTACGACGAGGTGGTCGCCGTAACCGACGATGAAGCCTACGAGGAAACCAAAAGGCTCGCGTGCTGCGAGGGACTCCTGTGCGGCATATCCTCCGGATCCGTCCTGGCCGCCGCCAGGAAGATCTCGGAAGGACAGGACAGGCCCCTGAGGATCGCACTGATCCTGCCGGATACGGGAGAAAGATATCTGTCCACTCAAGGACTGTTTTAGGAGACAATGATGGATTTTGATAAAATGAACGATACCATAAGGAATACGGCCAAAGCTCTCTACGAGATGGGTTCCTTCGATACCGCGGACGTGCTGTCGGGGGCGGGCCTCAGGATCAAGGTCCCCCAGTTTCTGGAGCACATGCAGACGGCCATGTATCCTCTGATCTATACGAAGAAGGCCATAGAGAACGGCTTCGTGGACGACGTCATCTACGAGAACCTCAACAGCGCCGCGGTGATTCTCAAGAACATCTGCCTGAAGCTCATCGGGGACCCGGTGAGGGTGGAGGAGATCGTGGAGGGCTTCATCTCCGAGGTGCCTGCGGTCTTCGAGCTGCTTTCGAAGGACGTGCAGAGCGCCTACGACGGGGACCCCGCCGCCCGCTCCAACGAGGAGATCATGCTGGCGTATCCCGCCTTCGAGGCCATCTCCATCTACCGGCTGGCCCACATCCTCTATAAGATGGGAGTGCCGGTACTGCCCAGGATGATGACGGAGCATGCCCACAAGATCACGGGCATAGACATCCATCCCGGAGCCGAGATAGGGGAGCACTTCTTCATCGACCACGGCACCGGCGTGGTCATCGGGGAGACCACCGTCATCGGAAACAACGTGAAGCTCTACCAGGGAGTCACCCTGGGCGCCAAGAGCTTCGAGGCTGACGAGAACGGCAATCCCGTCAAGGGCATCAAGCGCCATCCCAACATCGGAAACAACGTTATCATCTACGCCAACGCCACGATCCTGGGGGGCGACACTACCATCGGCGACGACTGCGTCATCGGAGGAAACGTCTGGATTACCTATTCGGTGGAGAGCGGCCGCACTGTCTACTACCAGGGGGATAGGAATCCTTCCGACGGAGAACAAATAGTGGGCTGAGTCCTTGAAAAGACACCCTCGGGGTGATAATATTAATAGTTGTGTCCTGCGGGACACGCTGCATGAACGGTACATATTGCGAAAGGAGCAGACACACATGTTAGCAAACGAGCTGCGTCAGCTGTATATCGATTTCTTCAAAGAGCACGGTCATGCCGAGATCTCCAGCGCATCGCTGATCCCGGAGAACGACCCCAGCGTGCTTTTCACCACCGCGGGAATGCATCCCCTGGTACCCTATCTTCTAGGTGAGAAGCATCCCGCCGGAAACCGTCTGGTGGACTGCCAGAAGTGCATCCGCACGGGAGATATAGACGAAGTCGGAGATGCCAGCCACCTCACCTTCTTCGAGATGATGGGCAACTGGTCCCTCAACGACTATTTCAAGGACGAATCCATCAGGATGAGCCATGAGTTCCTGACCAAAGTCCTCCAGATCCCCCAGGACAAAATCTCCGTTTCCGTTTTCGCCGGAGACGAGGACGTGCCCAGGGACGAGACCACATATAACGTATGGAAGAGCCTCGGCTATCCCGACGAGAGGATCCACTTCTACGGAAGGAAAGACAACTGGTGGGGTCCCGCCGGAGAGACAGGACCCTGCGGCCCCGACACCGAGATCTTCTACGACACCGGAAAGCCCGCCTGCGGCCCCGCCTGCGGCCCCAGCTGCGGATGCGGAAAGTACGTGGAGATCTGGAACAACGTGTTCATGGAGTACAACAAGAACAAGGAAGGCGTCTATGAGAAGATGCCCATCCACAACGTGGATACGGGCCTGGGCCTCGACCGCGTCCTTTACATCATGAACGGACAGAAGAGCGTCTACGATACCGAGCAGTTCATGCCCATCATCAGAAAGCTCGAGGAGCTCACCGGAGTCAAATACGATGGAGCCGACGACGAGACAGTATTCGCCTTCAGAGTCATCGCCGACCACATGAGGGCAGCCACCTTCATCCTGGGAGACGACAAGGCTGTAAGCCCCTCCAACGTGGATCAGGGCTACGTCCTCAGAAGGATCATCCGCCGCACCATGAGATACCTAAGGAAGCTCGGCGGAGGAGACGGCATCATGAACGAGCTGGCCAAGGTCGTGGTGGAGATCTACGGGCCCGTCTATGCGGAGCTCAGAAGGAACGAGAACTTCATCCAGGATCAGCTGGCCAAGGAAGAGATGACCTTCAACCGCACCCTGGACCAGGGCATGAAGGAAGCATCCAAGATCCTCTCCAAGCTCAGCGCCGGAGACACCATAGACGGGCTCACCGCGTTCCACCTTTACGACACCTTCGGATTCCCCCTGGAGTTCACCCAGGAAGTGGCGGCCGAAGCAGGCGTCGGCGTGGACGTGGAAGGCTTCAGAGAGCACTTTAAGGAGCATCAGGAGAAATCCCGCGCCGGAGCCGAGAAGAAGTTCAAGGGAGGCCTTTCCGACGCTTCCGAAGAGACCGCCAGGCTCCATACCGCCACCCATCTTCTGGACGGCGCCCTCAGGAAGGTCCTGGGAGACACCGTATGGCAGAGGGGCAGCAACATCACCCCCGAGAGACTGCGCTTCGACTTCTCCTTTGACCGCAAGATGACCAAGGAAGAGCTGGACGAGGTCTCCAGGCTGGTCAACGAAGCCATCGCCGCCGACGTTCCCGTCACCTGCGAGGAGATGACGGTGGAAGAGGCCAAGGCCCAGGGCGCCATCGGCGTGTTCACCGACAAGTACGGTGAAAAGGTCAAGGTCTACACCATGGGACCCTACTCCAAGGAGATCTGCGGAGGACCACACGCGAAGCATACCGGCGAACTGGTCAACTTCAAGATCCTCAAGGAGGAGGCATCCTCCGCGGGAGTCAGAAGGATCAAGGCCGTGGTGGACTACGAAAACAAATAAAGACAATAAGGACCGCGGACGCCATGGGGCGTTATACGCGGTCCTTTTTCAAGAGGGGAACAACGTGAAGAGATCAATCTGCATCATCCTTGTGCTGGCATGCATCGCATCGGTATCGGCCTGCGGGGACACAAAGCTCAAATCAGAGGATTATGAGGATACCGGCATCTTCGACATACTGTACGGCACCATGGAGGAAGGCGTGTTCGAATGCACCGCAATATATCCGGTTAAAGATAACGCAACTATCCCGGAGGACTTCTGCATCGAAGGGGGATACGCCCTGGTGGAGTTCGACGCACAGTCCCGTTATACGTTTGAACTCGACAGCGTGAAGCTCGTCGGTACGGAGGATAAGTCCGTGCTGACGGAAGGCACCGTCGTGTACATCTTCTACGCCATCGGCGACAGCAAGCCATACTCTACAAAGGACGGCAAGGTGGTAACCGGCGAGAGGGAGGACGCGATGGTGTATTTCTATCTGCCAGCGCAGGGGCTTGTTTACCGCGGCGAGGTATTCAAGGGAGCTCCCCTTAAGGACAGCTACAGTGTCAGCAGCGTTTCGAGCTTCACCAACCGGGTTGACAGAAAGAAAGTGGAGGAATACCTGAAGAGCCTGGTCAGGGAATAATATCATCATTGGCAGCAGATGACTCGGAATGCTGTCCGCAGTTTCTTACAGGAGGAGAACCAATGAAGAGAAAACTGTGTATTGCCGTCACCGTCATGTGCATCCTGTTCATGACTTCCTGCGCGAAAAGCTTCGGCTCCGACGAACTCGACGCGTCCGGGATATGCGGCGTGCTGGACGGGACCTATGCGGAAGGAACGTTTATATCCGACGGCGAGATCGAGATCGCTTCCGCGGAGACCCTGCCCGCGGGCTTTTCCCTGCCGGAAGACTGGTGCATCGTCGAATTCTTCAGCGAGACGAACGTATCCTGGGACAGGGAATACGTTTTCAGAAACGCCACTTCCTACGGCATCAAACCGGGGGACGAGGGATTCCCTGAGAAGGGCGCCGTCGTCTTCGTGTTCCGCTATATCGGGGAGAAACAGGCCTACCGCTCCGCCGGAGGCACGCAGTGCACGGGAAGCCGGGAATTCGCCAGGACCTACGTATACCTGCCCGGGACCGGGCAGGTTTGGCGGGGAAAGGATTTCTCCGGAGCGGCCCTGAAGGACGAGTACACGAAAAAGAGCGTTTCGGATTTCACTAACGAAGTGGATATATCCAGGATATACAAATATTACAAAGGGATGGTCGGAAAGAAGTAAAGGCAGAGGCTGCAGCAGTCAGACATCAGTAAAGAGCGGTGAGCGTCAGCTCATCGCGGGAATGATATTGTTTTATCATACTGCAGTGTATATAATATACTGTAAGGACCCCGCGGATGCGGAGTCATGAATCGATCCCGGTATCTGCCGGGAGAAAGGCAGGTTAATAATGAAAAGGTTTTGCGCCGTAAAGGCTCTGAGGATACTCGTATGCGCGGTATTCATCCTGTCACTTTGCGCGGTCCCTGTGAGGGGGGCCCTGGCGGAAGGCGGTTTTACGCTGAGCGGGCTGCCGGCAGAGAATGCAACGATAACGGTGAACGGCGAGGAGCGAACCCCCGACGCACAGGGGAGGCTGACGGGGCTGAAGGAAGGCGACCTGGTGAAAGTCGTGCCCGCCGGTGGATTCGCAATAACGGAGTTCTGCCGCATCACCGGGGATCCGGTCGTTACCCTGTCCGTGCAGGAAAACATATGGGGGCCGGAAGACACTTCCGGCTACCAGCTGCTGCTGGACGCCGATGCTGAAATGTATTCCAAAATGTCACACAATTCGTACAGCACCGTCCCGTTCGATACCGAAATAGGCAGCTTCAAGAATTTCGAGTATCTTATTCCCGAGAATGCCAAATACGGCCTTGATTCCGGGGATATCGTCCGTTCCGGCAGCGTGAGCGTGACCGTGCCCTCCGGCGTGTATGACCTTTGCATACTTAATCTTCAGCCCGGCATAGCGATCTGGTACCCGCCCTTCCGGGGAATAGACCCTCCCTGTATGGACGATATTTTCCTGGAGGACGGCAGGACGTACACCTTCCGCATATACGGGGAGAACGGCCACGACGGAGTGGAAAAGTCGGTGCGCTTGACCGGCGGCACCGAAAGCGTAATCGGTTCGGGGCCGGATGGGTCCGGGGCATATTCCTTCACCATGCCGGCTGACAATGTGAGCCTCCTGTGCGGGATTGAAGCGGTCGTTCCCAAGGTCACTGTCGGTGGCATTACTCTCTCCTCCGTGGCTATGTATTTCGACTGCGCCACCGGTAAAGCAACGGACGAAGCGGACTCTCTCGGGGACAGCTACGCCGCCTTCGACCCGGATGACTGCACCCTGATACTTCATAATTATTACGGGGGCGCCATAGAGGGTGACGGCAGCGACCTGATCATTTCCTGCGTCGGCGCCAATGTCATAGGCACACAAAGCGATCCCGTCCGGTACGGCATCAGCGGGCATGGGGGCGATCTGACCATAAACGGCAGCGGGAGCCTGGATATCCATGCCATGCCTGACACAGGCTTATTAACTGCCGGGATCGATACATATGATTCTGATCGGAACACATACGGGGATGTCTTCTTTTATACCGGGGTGAATGTTTTCGGATATCCCTACAGAAGCGTACGCTGCGCAGCCGCCTTCGTCGGAGACGGTGCCGCGCTGGATATGGAAGGGGTCTTCTGGTGCGGGAATTACAGCCAGGATGTGGGTTCGACCGCTGTGATAGACTGCGGACAGTTTACCGCGCTGGATACGGATTCGTTTGAAATGACGGGAGGAGAGCTGACCCTGCACGGAAAGATCGGCATACAGGCCGGCATCGCCTTTTGCATGAGCGGAGGCACCCTCGATATCTCCGCGGCGGAGTATGGCATCAGACTGTACAAAAATGTACCGGCTGAAACGTCATTCGTCCTGGAGGGGGGCGAACTGACCGTCATGAGGGACGCGTCTGTCACCCCGCTGTTTACGCCATGCGGTATATATCTGTACAGAACGGGAGAAGCGGTCATAACCGGAGGGAAGATAATGATCCCGGACTGCGGATTCACCTATGGTATTTACGGGGAATCGTCCACGGTCACCATCTCCGGCGGGGCCCATGAGATCTCGGGGAGCGGCGGGGCCGTGGTGCTGGAGGGCGGATCCGCATCCTTCACCGGCGGCACGACCCATATGTATTCCCGGGACGGAGCCGCGATCGTCACGGCAAAGGGAATATTCCTGGAAGGGAACGCTGCCTTCGCGGATGAGGCGCTGCGCGTAATCGGGGTCGCTGACCCGACCGCTTCCACAGTCCCCGCGGGGAGCGAAGCCATGTGGTCCGTATACGACCGGGACCTTGATCCCGATATCGGGGTCAGTTCGGCGGAGGATCTGGCTGCCAGGGACGTCACCGTAACGGAAAAGACGGTGCCCGTTACCGATCCCGGACCCGCCACCGGCCTTCCGGGCAGGATG
>JAGACT010000048.1 GCA_017613995.1 Eubacteriaceae bacterium | reverse complement strand
GAAAAGCTCTGTCCCTGGGCGAATGTCATGAAAAGCGGAAAGGTCTGGCCCGATGAGCTGACCGACGCGGCAGTCGAGCTGTTCGAATCCGAAAAGGACAATCGGGAACAGAGACGCAGAAAGCGCGAGGAACGCAGTAAACAGGATCAGTGATCCGCTGTCCGTATCGGGCGGCATCTGCGGGGGGCCGCGGCACAGCGGCATGACGGGTGCATCGGGGCTTTACGCAAAAATCCGGTTAGGTCTGGAGGGAACACAAGCTATGATCGGTCTTGGAACGATAATAAATACCGCTGCGATCATCGCAGGCGGGCTGGTCGGACGGTTTGCAGGCAGGTTATTCAGTTCCGATCATCAGGACGCGCTGAACAAAGCCTGCGGCATCAGCGTTCTGTTCATCGCCATAGCAGGCGCGATGCAGGGGATGCTTAAGATCGACGGCGCACAGATCCTCAGCGGCAGGTCCATGCTGGTGGTGCTCTGCCTTGCCCTCGGTACGCTCGCCGGCGAACTGATAGGCATCGAGAAAGCCTTCGAGGGTTTCGGAGAGTGGCTCAAAGCCAAAACAGGAAACATCGGCGACAGGCAGTTCGTTGACGCTTTCGTCACGGCTTCGCTGACGGTATGTATAGGCGCCATGGCCATCGTGGGGGCTATACAGGACGGGATATCGGGGGATTATTCCACCCTGGCGGTCAAATCCGTTCTGGACTTTATCATCATTGCCATAATGAGCTCCTCGCTGGGGAAGGGCAGCGTATTCTCCGCTGTTCCCGTGTTCGTGTTTGAAGGAGCCCTCACGCTCCTCGCAAGGCTGATCTCCCCGATCATGACCGATACCGCTGTGGCATACCTTTCGCTGATCGGATCGGTCCTGATATTCTGTGTGGGACTGAACCTTGTATGGGGGAAAAAGGTCCGTGTCGCGAACATGCTCCCCGCAGTCATCTTTGCCGTCGCGGCCGCATACATCCCGTGGACGTTCTGACGTGTTTTTTTTCGATACGAAATACATATATCATCAGCAGGAGCCGCAGGGCTCCTTTCTTTCGGTCCCGCGGCTCCCATGGCGGCGCCGCGGCCGCAGAAGCCCGGAATCCGGGGGGCAGCCGCTTTATCAGCTTGAACCTTTCGGTCCGTAATGGTAGAATGGGCATGATGACCGAAAACCGAAAGATCCGGAAACCGCGGATCCTCTTTTCAGGGGCCGGATCGTCATCGATGATATGATATCCGCATCAGATGGAGGTTTGCTATGGCAGGTGATTTTGACAGGAAGAAATTCGACTATGACGCCGCGATGGCGCAGCTGTACGATTCGGGCTGCAGGGACCCGGAGGAAGTATACGATACCCTGACGGAAAAGGGCCTGAAGAGCCTTCTGGGAGATTACGGGCTCAAATTCGAGGATTTCTACGACAGGCCTCCCCGGGACAGAAGGGGACGCGAGCAGTGGGAAATGGAGCATGAGCAGGAAGACAGCGGTTCGGGCAGCGACGAAGGATGCTTCCTCACCAGCGCCTGCGTGAACGCCAGGAATCTTCCCGACGACTGTTATGAGCTTACGGTGCTGAGGAACTTCAGGGATTCCTACGTAAGGCAGCTGCCGGGGGGAGAAAAGGAAACCCGGCATTATTACAGGACCGCGCCGGAAATAGTGAGACACATCGACAGCTCGGACGACGCCTCCTCCCGGTGGGAGAGCATATACAGCGAACTGATACTTCCCTGTGTGGAGGATATCGGCTCCGGCAGGTTCGAGCAGGCGTATCTTCGCTACAGGCAGTACGTGCTGTCGCTTGAAGAAGCTTTCGGCATATCCTGAGGAGGAAAAATGAAAAAACTACTTTCACTCATCCTTGCAGGCCTTCTGATCATATGCTTAACGGCCTCCTGCGGATCCGGTCCTTCCCTACGCTTTCGCGGACAGTGAGGAAGGCAGGGAACTGATGATGTCCAACACGCAGTTCTTCGACGGGTTCACCGAAAACGATCTTCAGTTCCGTCTGCAAAGAAAGGACGTATCCATGGAGGAATACCTGAGCTTCGCGGCAGATCAGGTCCTTGACTTCACTGACGGGCAGAAAGAGCTCATCGGCGAATACATGGAGCGCATCGAGACCATCATTTCGGACAGGGGATACGCTCTCCCGGCCCTGGACAGGATCACGTTTGTCTGCACTACCATGCAGGAGGAATGCGGCATGACGGCCTATACCCACGGGACGCAGATATATCTCAGAGGATCCTTTCTGGACGACTGTATCGCCAAGGGGGAATACGACCCGTACCTGCTGTACGTGCTGTCCCACAAAGTGTTCCACGGCCTGACGAGGAGCGATCCCTCCTTCCGCGCCGACATGTACCGGATAATCCATTTCACGGTGCAGGAAGAGGAATACGTCCTTCCTCCCTGTGTGAGGGAATACTACATCAGCAACCCGGACGTGGAGCATCACAACGCATACGCGTCGTTTCTGATAAACGGAGAGCTCCGGGACTGCTATCTGGCGTTCATCACGAGAGAGCATTTTGAGAATCAGGGAGACCAGTTCTTCGATACGGGCACCGAGGTGCTGATACCGGTGGACGGAGAAGATATCTGCTTTCTTCCGGAAGACGCCTCCAACTACACGGAGGTATTCGATGAGAATACCGGTTATACGATCGATCCCGAGGAATGCATGGCGACCAACTTCGGTTATCTGATCGCCTACGATACGCAGGGCCCCCAGGGAGAAGGATATCCTTCGCCGTGGATCATAGACGCCGTCAGAGAATACCTGCTGCAAAAGGATGACTGAAAACTCCGCCGCATCTGCCTGCGGGTGTCTGTTCGGACATGTGCGCTGTGCCCGGACATCGCGATTCTGCAAAATGGTAAAAACCGCTGCCTGCGGCAGCGCCGCCCGGAGTGCCAAGCCGACCCCGAAAGGAGGTCCGTTCCAATACTCGACGAAAACATCGGAGCGATCAGAAGATCGAAAGGACTTTCGCAGGAAGAGCGGGCGGTAAGGCTCGGCGTCGTCCGTCAGGATCGCCCCGTTCGCTCCCGCGGGAACGCTCACCGGTGCCTTCCCGACAGGGGAGCGCCGCATATGGCTTCCGATGACAGGACGGTGAGCTGCGGGGAAATATACTGCAGACAGACCGAGAGCGCCCGCAGGCGCTCTCGGTTTTTGTTATTCGGTTATCGGTTCGACGCTGTATGCTTTGGAATACTCTTCGAGAAGAAGCGTATATTCGCTGTCATCGGGGGAACGAAGCGACTTTCTGAGTTCATGGACCCCCAGGGTGCCCTGTTTCCTTTCAAGGGCTTCGGCGATGGTCTTGTCGCACAGCTCCGCGATCCTGTCGTATTCGCCGGTCAGATCGTTGAAGTACATGCCGGTCTGGTAGGTGCATCTGCCCCGGGCGACCCTCTCTATGTGGTTGTCCTTCATAGAGGAGCACATGAGGGCTATGGCGTCCCGCAGAGGCTCTATGCGCATCGAGCACTGCGTGTCGTCTTCGCTGAAAGCCTTTCCGGTGAGGCGTACGATCTCCAGGACGGCATCTTCAAGCTTTCTGAGCTCGAGGTCCGCGTCGGGACTGAAGGAGGCTTTGGCGTCCTTCATGCTCTCCACCACGTCGGAAACGTCTCCCGCCACGTCGGACATGGTCTCCAGGCGGTTGAGCACGTGCAGGTATTCGTTGACCCTTTCCGCCAGGATCCCGCCCAGATCGGTCCCGAGGATGCGTCCCATGTAGCTGCCGAGCCTGTCCTCATATCTGTCCAGGAGAGCTTCCAGCTCCCTGACCCGCTCTATGGCCTGGGGATCCCCGGTACGCCTGGCGGCCACGGCATTCTCGACGCTGCCGCAGGCCTTTTCGCACACTGTCTTCATGACCTGAGTGGCCTGCACCACCGCGGCGGAGGGGTACTCGAGAAGGCTGTCGCTGAGACGCTCCATGTCCGCCTGCTCTGCCATCGTGGATGGGTCGTCGGGAAAGATCCTGCACAGCAACCTGTCCATAAGCCCCAGCATCGGGGTCAGCAGGATCACAGTGGCCAGTCTGTACAGCGTGTTCACCAGGGCCACCGAGACCATGCTCATGACCATGGACATGAAGGAGAACCTGATGAAGGCGTTGAGGATGTAAAAGATTCCTCCGACGATAACGGTCCCCGAAAGGTTGGCGAAGAGGTATCCGAATGCCGTCCTTTTGCCGTTTACGCTGGATCCCATGGCGGTGAGCAGTACCGGCACGCAGGCGCCGATGCCGATGCCCATGATCACGGGCAGGGCCACGTCGAAGGTTATCATGCCCGTGGAAGCAAGAGCCTGCAGGATACCGACCGTCGCGCTGGCGCTCTGGAGCACCGCAGTAAGGAGCAGACCGGCGAGGATCCCCAGGACGGGATTCGAGAAACGGGTGAGGGCCTCTATGAAGGCGGGGTCGTCCTTGAGAGATGAAACGGCTCCGGACATGGTGCTCATTCCGAACATCAGCACCGCGAAGCCCAGCAGTATCCCTCCGACGTTCTTTTTCACCCTGCTTTTCGAGAACATCCACAGGGCGATGCCGATGAGGGCCACGACGCCCGTCAGAGTGGAGGTGCTGAAGTACCGGGCAATGCTGGCGCCGCTGCCTCCCAGACTGTTGAGGCACAGGATCCAGCCCGTGACGCTGGTGCCCAGGATCGCTCCGAGGATGACCCCCAAGGCCTGTTTAAGGGCCATCATTCCGGAGTTCACGAAGCCGACGACCATGACGGAGGCGGCTGAAGATGACTGGATGGCCGCGGTGACGCCGGCTCCCAGGAGCACGGCCTTTACCGTATTTCCAGAGAGCTTCTGAAGGATCCCCTCCAGCCTGCTTCCGGCGACTTTTTTCAGGCTGTCTCCCATAACGGACATGCCGAAAAGAAACATGCTCATGCCGCCGAGCATACCGATGATATCCAGAACGCTCATATCTTCCTCCCTGGATCGGATGAACCGATATATATGGTAATTATATGCCATACGCCGCGGGTTCCATCGCGGTTTGGTCCAACAAGCACACAAAAATGCCGTATCCGCCCGTATACCGCCGCCTGTGCCCGGCGCTTTCCTCTGTTAAAACATGATCATATCGCGCTGCGCGGATATGCTTATGCATTCCCTGGACATACTGGATACACAGGCATTTCATCGGGCAAGCGATTAAAGCGGGCTGTCGTTCACCGGCAGG
>JAGACT010000047.1 GCA_017613995.1 Eubacteriaceae bacterium | reverse complement strand
GTCTTCCCAACCTGCTCAAGCACGTTGAGAACATCAAGAACGTATTCGGCATCCCCGCAGTAGTTGCTCTTAACAAGTTCGTTACCGATACTCCCGAAGAGATCGCACTGGTCGAGAAGAAGTGCGCAGAGCTCGGCGTCAACGTCAAGCTTTCCGAAGTTTGGGAATTCGGCGGCAAGGGCGGCGAAGAGCTGGCCAAGGAAGTCATCAAGCTGTGCGAAGAGCCCAGTGAGCTCAAGTTCGCATACGATCTCGATATGCCCATCGAGGAGAAGATCGAGAACATCGCGAAGAAGGTTTACGGCGCTGACGGAGTAGACTTCACCGACGCTGCAAAGAAGGAGATCAAGAACCTGACAGCCCTCGGATACGGCAACATCCCCGTATGCATGGCCAAGACTCAGTACTCCCTCACCGACAACGAGAAGATCCTCGGACGTCCCACCGGATTCAGGATCACCGTTCGTGACATCACCCTTTCCGCAGGTGCAGGCTTCATCGTAGCCCTCACAGGCTCCATCATGAAGATGCCCGGACTGCCCAAGGTCCCCGCGGCAGAGAAGATCGATGTCGACGAGTCCGGCAAGATCACAGGACTTTTCTAAACAGAATATCGACAGCCAGTATTTACCGGCCGGAAAGCTCGGCTTTCCGGCCTTTTAAGGAGAAATAATCATGAGTTTCTATAAGAACACCTGCGAAGAATTCGTGGATCTTACCTTCTCCAACGCTCCGGCACCCGGAGGAGGAAGCGTCGCCGCTCTGGCCGCTTCCCTCGGCGCCGCCCTGGGCGGAATGGTATGCTCCCTTACCACCGGCAAGAAGAAGTATGCCCAGTATGAGGAGGACATCCAGCGCCTTATGGCTTCCCTGAAGGAACTCACCAGGGAATTCTTCAACATCATGGACGAGGACGTGGAGAACTTCCTGCCCCTGTCCAAAGCATACGGGCTTCCTTCTGCCACTGAAGAGGAGAAGGAGTTCAAGGCAAAGGAACTGGACCGCTGCCTCAAGCTGGCGGTACAGGCCCCTGTCAAGCTTCTGAAGACTTCCTGCGGCAGCATCCCCCTCTTCGAGGAACTGACCCAGAAGGGATCCAAGCTGGCCCTTTCCGATGTGGGCTGCGGCATCGCGCTTATCAGAAGCGCCATCAGCTGCGCATGGCTCAACATCGCCATCAACGTGAACATGATAAAGGACGAACAGTTCGCAGAAGATCTCAGGAAGGAATGCACCGAGCTGGTGGAGACCGGACTTAAAAAGTGCGATGAGATCTACACATTGGTCGACAAGGCCTTATAATCAATAATTCGGAGGAAAAAATGAGCGCAAAGTTATTAAGCGGAAAAGAAGTCAGCGAAGCCATGCTGGCAAAAGTACTCGAGGACGCGGAGAGCCTTATCGCATCAGGCATCACTCCCACCCTCGCTATTTTCAGGATCGGTGATGATCCCGGCAGCATCTCCTACGAGAAGAGCATCATCACAAGAATGGCAAAGAGCAAGATCGAAGTCAAGTCCTTCGTATTCCCTCTCGACGTTACTCAGGACGAGTTCGTTGCCAAGATCAGGGAAGCCAACGATGACAAGGCCATCAACGGCATCCTCATCTTCAAGCCGCTGCCCGAGCAGATCAACGAGGACGAGATCAAGTACATCCTGGCTCCCGAGAAGGACCCCGATGCAATGAACCCCACCAACCTCGGAAAACTGGTCATCATGGACGACAAGGGCTTCTTCCCCTGCACGGCAGAGGGCGTTATGGAGCTCCTCAGATACTATCAGATCGACGTTAAGGGCAAGGACGTTACCATCATCAACAACTCCAACGTCTTCGGAAAGCCGCTGGCCATCATGCTCACCAACGAGTTCGCCACCGTTTCCATCTGCCACATCTTCACCAAGTCCTGCAAGAAGTACACCATCGATTCCGACATCGTCATCACCGGATGCGGAGTTTACGGACTTCTCACTCCTGACATGCTCAGAGAGGACGCCATCGTCATCGACGTCGCCATGGCTCAGAAGAAGGACGAGAACAAGCAGTTCGTACTGGACGAGAACGGCAAGAAGATCCGTACCGGCGACTGCAGAGAAGACTGCGTCGACGCATGTGCCATGATCACTTCCGCCACTCCCGGATGCGGCGGAGGAACCGGCCCCATCACCACCGCTCTGCTGGCTCAGCACCTCATCAAGGGCTGCAAGATCCAGAACGGACTTTTATAAACTGACGAGGCAGGTAAATGAACGGTTTTTCTTCACCTAAAGAAATAAGCGAAGCCACCCTGGGAGCTGCAGAGACCAAAGCAGCTCTCCCCGTATACAAAAAACTCATCCTCGGTTTCCTCGCGGGAATCTATATCGGATTCGGAGCCGTCGGCTTCCTGACACTGACCACTGTCCTCTCCGGAGACCTGGCAGGATTCGGAAAGTTCTTCGGAGCATGCGTGTTCCCCGTCGGCCTTATGCTGGTGGTCATCTGCGGAGCCGAGCTCTTCACCGGAAACGTGCTGATGACCCTGGGCGTTTACGCCAAGAGGATCGACCTCAAGGGCCTTTTCGGAAACTGGGTATTCGTATACATCGGAAACGCCATCGGTTCCATCTTCCTGGCCTTCATCGTCGCCCAGAGCGGACTGTTTGCCGCAGGCGGAATGAACGCCACCATCGTGAACCTCGGAGTCGCAAAGACTTCCGCAGGCTTCCTGCCCCTGTTCTGCAAGGGTATCCTGTGCAACATCCTGGTGGATCTGGCAGTATGGTACGCCACCGGAGCAAAGGACATCGCCGGAAAAGCTCTGGCATGCTTCTTCCCCATCATGCTCTTCGTCCTTTCCGGATATGAACACTGCGTGGCCAACATGTTCTACCTTCCCCTGGCACAGTTCTCCGGAGCCGGAATCTCCGGCGCGGCGGTATGGTTCGGAAACATCCTTCCCGTTACCCTCGGAAACATCGTGGGCGGAATGCTCGTGACCTGCTCATACTATTTCGCATACGTGCGTCAGAGCAAATAAGAGAACAACAAACGATACGAAAAAGACCTTTCCCGTCGGAAAGGTCTTTTTTTACTGTCTCAAATTCCCCGGCGGATCCGGCTTCTCACTGCTCCCCGGAAAGGATCTTCTTTCTCGCGGAGAACCAGTATATTGTCAGGAACAGCGCCGTCAGGGCCCAGGTCACCGGGTATGTCACGGCGACTGCCTCTATCTCATGCCAGCGGGAGGTAAGGGTGTACAGCAGCACGGTCCTCACGATGCAGATGTTCACGAGGATTATGATCATGGGCGGGATGCTCCTGCCGGTGCCCCTGAGGGTATCGGCGAAGGTCTCCAGGATGATGTAGATCCAGTAGAACGGGAAGGTCACCCGGATGATCCTCAGGCCCAGGGCGATGACGTTCGGATCGGAATTGAACACGGAAAACACGTTCTTCCCAAGCAGCAGCAGCGTTCCCGCGGACACTGCCGCGTAGGCGGCCCCCATGATGATGGTGGTCCTGACTCCGTCCGAGATCCTTTTCATCTTTCCCGCTCCGTAGTTCTGGCCGGTGAAGGTCATCATGGCCTGCCCGAAGGCGACGATGGGAGTGTAGATGATCAGCTCGATCTTGTAATAGGCCGCGAATGCCGCAATGGTGTCCACACCGTAGCCGTTGATGCGGGACTGGACGAAAACGTTGGAAAGCGTTATGACCATTGCCTGCAGCCCCGCGGGAGCGCCTATCCTCAGAACATCCCGCATGGTTTCCCCGTCTGCGCGGATCCCCCGGGCCTCCAGGCGGAACTCGCCTTCGCTCCTGGCGAGGAAACGCACGGTAAGAAGGGCTGCTATTCCCTGGGCAATGACCGACGCTATCGCGATCCCTCCCACGCCGGTGTCGAAGACGTTCACCATAACCCAGTTCAGCACCACGTTGGAAAGCCCTCCGGCCAGCTGATACAGCATCGGTGTCCGGGAATCTCCGGCGGCTCTCATGATGCCTGAATTCATGTTGTAAGTGACGATGGGGATCATGGAAAGAAGATAGCACCTGGCATAGGATATGCCCCCGGCCATGACTTCGGCGGGAGTGTTGATCCATCCCAGCATGGCGGGCGTGATCAGGATGCCCACGGCGGTAAGGGCTCCGCCTCCTATGAGGCTTATGGCCATGCCGGTGCCTATGGCCCGGCGCACCTTGTCCGGGTCCTTCGCTCCCACAGCCTGGGAGGCTATGACGCTCATGCCCACGGAGAGGCCAGTGAAGAAATTGATGATGCACGCTATCACCAGGGAGCTGGCTCCCACGGCGGCGGTGGCCCCTGTTCCCAGACGCCCGGCGTAAATGAGATCCACCGTGTTGTAAAGCTGCTGGATGAAGCTGGACGCCATCAGGGGCAGTGCGAAAACAAGTATCTGCTTGCCTATGGGGCCCTGTGTAAGATCCTGTTTTTTCATTTCTTTCTCCGTAAACTTCAGAATTGTACCGGTTCTGTCACGGGGGCCATCCCCCCCCTCCCATTTACGAAGAAATGCGCAGGGCATCAAATATATGATACACCAAAGCCGTCACGAAACACAGAGTTAACGCCTAATATTTCCTTCAGTTTGGCTCTGACGGGCGAGACAACACAGCCCTGCGTATGGTATAATCGCCTGGACAGACGTCTGCGGAGGAAACTAAAAATGGGAGCATTTCAGAAAGGCGATATAATAACGGAACTCAAGGGGGCGTCCCCGGGGCTTCTTTTCCAGCTCAATGACCCCGCCGAACAGCCTTCGGTGCTGGCCATAGCTGTCAGCGATCAACACAGTCCCCTTTTCACTCTGGGGGGACGGTATGACTTTGCCTACAGCGAGACAGACGACGACATATCTTTCCTGTCCTTGAGGATCGACGGAGGATACTGGTTATCGGCCCCCTTCAATCCGACCATCGGCGGCACCCCCGAGATTGAGGCCCTGCCCGAGGGAGCGGGACTTCCGCTGATGATCGTAAAGGTGAATGTAGCCGACGGCATGGTGGAGGATTCGGAGTACGCGGTCCTGGGAAGCCTTTTCTCGAATCAGATCATTGAGAGCTCCAACAGGATGAGACGGAGGGAAACCGACATGGCCACGTTCCTGAGTGCCAAGAACAGAGCCTACGCAAAGTATCCCACTGACGAAGACATTGCGAAGAAAACGCAGTACATCTGCACGCTGGGCCGGTGACATATGCAAAGGCGCAGGGAACCCGCCCTGATACGGAAATCCGTACAGGGGGAGAGGACCATCACAAAAGAGACAGAAACACAGACCATCACAAAAGAGACGTCCCGTTACCGTGACGTCTCTTTATCGCTGTTTTCGGTTTTTTCGGAATGCCTTGCGGGATGAGCGTTCTTTTCCTTCTCCCTCGCTTCCCTCTCTTCGGCGCCGTCCAGAAGCCCTCTGACATACACTTCCGCAAGATCCCTGAAATCAATGGCGTAACGTGAGGCCAGCTGCAGGATGATATCATAGGGGATGTTAAGGTCATTGCGGTCCCCCGCAAGACCGTTGTAGCGTCCCAGGCCGAAGACCTCCGTCTTTATCTCCACGGAATCGAGTTCGAGTCTCCACAGGCTGATCATGTGGCTTCTCCTGCGCGATGACAGCTTCGACGAGACCTTCCTGATGGCAAACGCGATGACACATCCCAGGATCCACATCAGCGGCAGGCTGAGCCAGAAGGGCAGCACCGAGTTGAACATGTAGAAATCGTCCCATACTTCCAGGATGATGACCATGAACATGTAGACCAGAGAGTATGCGAAAAAGGGTATCATGCATCTTACGGTCTCCTTCGGGGTCAGTTCCTGGCTGGATTCCACCATCATGTACGACACCAGTACCGCAGTGGGACAGATGACATGCAGGAAGAAATTGTATCCCCCTATGGCCAGCACCGGATTCACCGCAAGTATGAAAGTCATGGAGAAACACATCGTAAGCGTGGTGCAGACAGTCCCGGAATAGTGCATCATCGACAGCCACTTCGGGTAAGCGAAATGCTTCCTGGCGATGCCGCTCACGGCATAGGGTATTATGAAGCTCGAAGCCAGCGCGGTCAGAATATTGGAAAGCGTAGTGAAATACCTGAAAAGGACCGCAAGGGACCACCCCTGCCTGACATAGCGCACCACGCTGCCGGTGATGGCTCCGACGGAGAATCCGAGAGTGACGATACAGGCTGCCAGAGCCACGATGCTTCTGTACTTCTGAAGGTCGATGAGATACTGCCTTTCCTGTTTGCGTTCATGTTTCATCTCGTATCGCTCTTTTCCGAGTATATTTTCTCACACGCTCCTGCGGCGTCCCTGAGCCAGTCCTCCATGGGATAGGAGGGATTCACGTAATACATCTCGTTGCCTTCCAGCGAATCGTAATCCACCGGGTAGCAGGCTTCCAGCATCAGGGAGCCCTCAAAAGCGCAGGAAGAAAGGGCTTCATACTCCTTTTTCCAGTCTATGACGCATCCGGCTGAATAAGGCAGAAGGTGCTGATCCTTCATTCCGTCGTTGTCATGGATGTGAAGGGCGAATATCCTGCCGGAAAATTCCTCCAAAAGAGAGAAATCGTTCCCCGCCGCCAGATTGTTGTGTCCGGAATCGAAGCACAGGCCCGCCATGGGCTCGTTATCGAAGATATGAAGGAGCCTTCTTACGGTATCGTTCTCTCCCAGGTTTTCGAAGGCGAGACGTATGCCGTTTTCCGAGGCCAGATCCACCAGTTTTCTCATGTGATCCGTCATCGCATCAAAGAACCCGTCCGCGGGGGGGAACACTTCGCAGGGATGGATTACCAGGGTTTTCGGTCCGCACCTGCCAGCGGTGAGTATGCCGTCCTCATAAATCTTCATGAGGCTGTCGGCGTCGGCGCAGTCCTTCCACAGCACATTGCAGCCGTAATAGGGCAGATGGGCGTTCTCGAGAACGAGCCCCGCGTTCTTCGCCATCATGACATGCTCCTCAAGAGGGGCGTCGGCCTCCCCCATCACTCTGTCCCAGAAAGTAAAAACCGTATCGAATCCGGCCTGTCTTATGGCTTTCAGCCTTTCACCGAAGTCGGCGACATATCCGAACCATGTGTATGTTCCGAATCCCTTCATTTCGTTCTCCTTTGTATGAGTAAATTATAGCACTTAATGAGCATCCCGTAGTTGATTGCAGCTTACAAAAATAAAACGGCAGTGTTGAAAAGCTCTGCCTGTAAGACTATAATCGATGTATTATTCTGCTGACGGACGTAAACGATGGAAAAGGCAAAAACGAACACGTATCTCTTTGAGGAGATGAAGATCTCAAAAGCGGTGCTCTCCCTGGTGATCCCCACGGTCATCAGCCAGATCATCAACGTCATATACAATATAGCGGACACCTACTTCGTGGCCCGCATAGGAGACCCGAACCAGGTGGCTGCGGTGTCGGTGTGCATGCCACTCTTCATCTTTCTCACGGGACTGGCAAATCTGTTCGGCATAGGAGGCGCCAGCCTCATTTCCCGATGTCTCGGAGCGGGGGAACGGGACAGAGCATCCAGGGTATCCGCCTTCTGCATCTGGACCTCCTTTGGCGCCGCTCTCGCCTATTCGGTGGTAATGGGCCTCGCTTCTTCCAGGCTGCTGCCGCTCATAGGTGCCAACGAAGCCACCCTCGGTTACTGCAGAAGCTACATGTTCTACACCATCTGCCTGGGAGCGGTGCCCACGGTGCTCAACCTGCTGATGGCCCACCTGGTCCGCAGCGAGGGCTATTCCGCCCAGGCCAGCTTCGGGATGATCCTGGGGGGAGGCCTGAACATCCTCCTGGACCCCCTTCTCATCACCGGGCTCGGTCTTCAGATCAGGGGAGCGGCCATGGCCACGATGCTGTCCAATACCGTCAGTCTCATGTATTTCGCGATCCTCATGTACACCAAGAGGCGCTCCACAGTACTGAGCGCGGCCCCGGGGCGCTACACCGTCTCGGGCAGGATCCCGTCGGAGGTCATCCTGGTGGGCCTTCCCAGCGCCATGATGAACATTACCGGAGTCGCCTCCAACATCGTCTTCAACCGGCTCATGGCCTCCTACTGCAACGAAGCCATCGCGGGGCTGGGCATCGCCAAGAAGGTGGACCTGTTCGGTTTCGCCATTGCCACGGGCATGACCCAGGGCGTGCTGCCCCTTCTGGGATACACCTACTCCGCAGGGATGAGGGAAAGGATGAGAAGCGCTTTCAGGACAGCCCTGGGGTACAGCCTCGCCGCGTCGGCTCTGATAGCCGTCATCCTCTACACCGGCTCCGAGCTGATCGTCACATCCTTCATAAAGGATCCGCTGACGGTGAAGTACGCCTCCATGTTCCAGAAGCTCATCTGTCTGGGAGCCCCCTGCATCAGCGTGAACATGATGATCATAACCACCTTCCAGGCCACCGGCGCGAAGAGGACCCCCTTCGTGCTGTCACTGCTTCGCAAGGGCGTGCTGGACATACCGGCCCTGTACCTGCTGGATCATTTCTTCGGGATCGAAAAGGCCCTGTGGGCCACCCCTGCGGCGGAGGCTCTGGCGATGACAGCTGCCCTGATCGCCTTCATACCTCTCGTCAACAACTCCCTCCTACGGCTGAAGCCTTAGAGGAGGGAGCTTGTAACTGCCACGTGGTATTGACGGCTTTTGACGGCCTCCCACTTTTTTCGCCTGTCATATCATGACAGACGTGGCGTTACATCAGGGCACATTGAC
>JAGACT010000046.1 GCA_017613995.1 Eubacteriaceae bacterium | reverse complement strand
GGGAGTAGGTGTGTTTGCCATATATGTTTCCTCCTTAGATGTTAAGTGTGGGTTTTTATCCAAAAATCATTGTATCACACGGCGCGGTTTTTTCCAATTCGGTTTTGGTCGCTGCGGCACTATTTGGCGTATTTTATCTCGCCCTCCACGATGGTATGGGTGAACTGGATCTCCTTGAGCACGTTGGGATCCGACAGATCCATTTCCCTGATATTCCTGTCGATGATGGCAAAGTCGCCGATCTTTCCTTCCTCGACGGTGCCCTTTTCGTTCTCCTCGAAGGTCAGTTTCGCTGCCTCTGTCGTGAAAAGCCTCAGGCCCTCGTCCAGCGTTATCCTCTCCCTCTCGTTGTAGTGCATCATGCCCTCTGATATTCCGATGAAAGGATTCATTGGAGTGACCGGCGCGTCCGAGCCTCCTCCCGCAAAAAATCCGGGACCCATGAGGGTCTTAATCAGATTGACTCTGTCCAGTCTCTCCTCTCCCACTCTCTCGACGTACATGCTCTTTCCCGCAAGATATGCGGGCTGGATGCCCATGGCGCAGCCCAGGCGTCTGGCTCTTTCCACCTGGTCCCAGGTGGGCAGTGTGAAGTGCTCGAAGCGGTGTCTGTGGTCGGCCCTCGGATACTTGGCCAGAGCCTTCTCGTAGGCCCTGAGCAGCACTTCTATGGCCAGGTCGCCGATGCAGTGCATGGAGGCCTGAAGGCCGCTCAGGTGAGCTTCCAGTATGAAGTCCTCCACCACGTCGGGCTCGATGCAGAGCTTGCCCCTGCATCCCTTGAGATCCGCATAATCCTCCGTGAGCGCAGCAGTATGGGAGCCCAGCGATCCGTCCAGAAGGATGCAGCCTCCGATCTGTTTCTGTCCCTCGCCCAGTACCTTCTTCACGTCCATGGTCTGGTGATACAGATGGGTGTGAAGAGGTATGCTCTCCTGATATTTGAGGAAGGCGTCCGCGCTTTTCTCGTCGCAGAGATCCCCTCCCTCCAGGCAGCAGACCGTGGTGGTGCCGTGCTTCAGAGCCTCGTCGGACGCGGCGGCGTAGAATCTCCGGAACATGCTGTCCGTCAAATTGTTTTTCGTATAGATCTGTCTCACCCTGCCGTTCAGAGGATCCTTTATGATGCCCGTAAGTTCTCCGTCTTCATCCAGTTCCGCACCGTCATCCCCGGGACATACGTTCATCTCCTTAAGGGCGATGCTGTTCAGGAGCAGCTGGTGCTCGTCCACCCTGCTTAAGATCACCGGCCTCGACGGGAACACCTCGTCCAGTTTTTTGAGATCGGGGAAATCTCCCGGGGCGTATTCCAGTTCATTGTATCCGACTCCCTTGAGCCATTCGCCGGGCTTCATCTTCTCTGCCGCCCGGGTCATCCTCGCGAAGAGCTCCTGCCCGGAGCTCACGTCGTAAAGCTGCACCGAGGCCAGGTTCTCCCCGGTCATGGAGAAGTGCACGTGAGTATCGAAAAACCCCGGGAACACCGAGTTCCCCCGTGCATCTATCACCTCTGCTCCGAAGGGCATGGCCCTCCTCACCTCTTCATTGGTGCCGACCTTTATGATCCTGCCCTCTTTAACGGCAACGGCCTCCGCAAAGGGAGAGCCGTCCGCCATGGTATTTATCTGTCCGTTGATTATTACTAAGTCTTTCATATTATGCTGACCTTTTCCGTTAGTTCACCATCTGCCTCGTCCAGAATATCTCTGATCTTTTGCAGTACATCCTCAGGCAGTGCGTCCTCGTGGGGTCCCGCCAGGATCTGTTTCACTATCCTGCCTGCGGCCTCCCTGTTGGCCTCCACCTCGTCTATCTGTGCCCTCTTGTTTAAGGGGTAGACCATGTTGTGGTAGATCTCATCGTTGTTCCTGAAGTTC
The DNA here is from genome assembly GCA_017613995.1 of Eubacteriaceae bacterium. Lineage (GTDB taxonomy): Bacteria > Bacillota > Clostridia > Eubacteriales > Anaerofustaceae > RUG14186. Next base: position 2,228 of record JAGACT010000046.1, on the reverse strand, counting down.
TTCATGGTGGACCGGTGCATGAGGAAGCCTCCCCCGGGCCCCTCCTTGATTATATCTTCGGTCAGGTCCGTGCCCTCGCCGATCCTTATGCCCTTCCTTATGCGCATGCAGCGCTTGCCGGTCTCCTCGTCGGCCAGTATCGCCCTGAGATCCACCGCCATACCGCTCTCGATGGCCCCCAGACCGTCGATCAGATCCGGGTTGCCCAGATAGGCGGGCATGGTCTCGAAACTGCCTCCTCCGGTCACCGCGCAGGGCAGACCGTAGAAGCGCGCCATGGCGGTGCCTCCCATGCTTATGAGCGGAGCCTCTCCGCTCCTCACGTACTCCCCTGTCATGGGATCTGCCGCCCCGGAAGCCGTGCCGTAGATCACAGGCCAGCCCGGATGGGCGGTCTGGAAGATCACGATAGCCGAGAGCACCTCGGCGTTTATCTGGCAAAGCGTGGAGAACAGCGATGCCGGGGAAGTGAGCCCGATGATGGGCATGGGATATATCGTTATCGGTATCTCGTACTCAGCCAGTGACAGGTACGCTTCCAGCATCTTGCGGTCCTGAGTCAGCGGCGACACGGGGCAGTACAGGAAGGACGCGATCTTGTCCTCGATCACTTTCTCTTTGCTGCCGCATACCGCCTCCAGTATCCGCGCCGCAAAAGACGCCTCATAGGCGCTGGACAGCTCCACCTGCACGTGCTTGGATGTGCCCTGGATTATGGCCGCCATCTCGTGGAGATTGTGGGTCTTCTGAGGCACGTCGGAAGCCGTGACGCCCGTCCAGCAAAGGGCACCGGTCTCGGTCTTCTGGAAGACTCTGCCGATGTCGATGATGTCGCTTATAACAGCGTCCCTCTTCTCGCCGGTCTCGATGTCGTAGATGGCTGTGGCTATGCCGCTCATCTGGTGGCGGCTCTCCGAAGTTGGGAGTGTGGGGTCGAACCTGTGGTTCCTGCCGCCCAGCTTGAAGGTCTTTGGCGCCTTGGCCAAAGCATCGGTCACCATGTCCTCGCTGATATAGACGATCTGCCTCTCATCATCGGTGCGTGCACCGGCTTTTTTGAGCATCTCAAAGGCCACAGGACTCTTGATCCAGATCCCTGCGGTCTCCAGTATCTCCATGGTCCTTTGGTGGACCAGCTTAATTTCGTCATCCGACAGTACTTTTACTTCTAACTGCATGCTTCCTCCAAAGCCACATATCCGCTGCAGCCGCTATTTGTACGCGCAGTAGTCCATCGCCACTTCGCAGTAGATCACCGCGGCCTTTTTGAGATGGTCCACAGGCATGTACTCGTGCTCCGAGTGGCAGCACTCCATGCAGCCCGGGCCCATGATGATCACAGGCGTCTTCCCGTAGGTGGAGAAAAGCCCCGCGTCTGTCCAGGCCTTGATGAACTCCACGTCGTAATCGTCCTCGTATTCCAGCGTATGAGCCTTCGTCATAGTGACTATGTCGTCGGTGAGTTCTGTGAAGGCAGGCTCGTGGACGTAACCCTCCTTCATGACGCTGACGTCCAGAACGGACATCTCGCATTTGAACTTGGGGTCCTTGGCCGCCAGATCGTCCAGCACGTCCCTGAACTCCCGGCACATATCCTCGTAGGTCTCCTTTGAGGTATACCGTCTGTCAACCAGAAGGATGCATTCACCGGCAACCGTTGAGAGCTGGGTGCCTCCCTTGATCACGCCGTAGTTCACCGTGCCGCCCTTGGCCTTCACCCTGTCGATGAAGCCGCCTTCCAGCACGTTGATGAAGTCCACCGCCTTGGCGATGGCGTTGATGCCCTTTTCCTGCTCGCCGCCGTGGACGGTCTTTCCGATGAACTTGAACTCGAACCACTCCAGGCCCCGGTTTCCGTTGCAGACCTTGAGTTCGGTGGGCTCACAGACGATGATGCCGTCGGCGGTGACGCCTGTCTCAAGTATGTCTATGGAGCCTATGCTGTTTTGCTCCTCGTCGCAGACTCCGGTGAAGATCACCTTGCCCTCCTTCAGGAGGTCCAGGTCCTTTAAGGTCTTCATGGCTGCCATGGCCGAAGCCAGGGGGCCCTTCATGTCCGAGGATCCTCTGCCGTAGAGCTTGCCGTCCTCGATCCAGGGCTTGAAGGCGTTCACCATGCCGTCTTCCTTAACTGTATCGGTGTGACCGTTGAGCATCAGCGTGCGGCCGGGCTTCCCGCTGTCCAGGGTGGCCACCACGTTGCAGCGGCCGTCCTTAACTTCCTTTGT
>JAGACT010000045.1 GCA_017613995.1 Eubacteriaceae bacterium | reverse complement strand
TCCTCGTGAAGCTCGAGTACTTCAACCCCGCGGGAAGCGTAAAGGACCGCATCGCGAAGACCATGATAGAGGACGCGGAGGCAAAGGGACTGCTCAGGGAGGGCAGCGTGATAATCGAACCCACCAGCGGCAACACCGGCATTGGCCTCGCCTCCCTGGCGGCCTCGAAGGGCTACCGCATCATCCTGACCATGCCCGAGACCATGAGCGTGGAGAGAAGGAACATACTTAAAAGTTACGGAGCCGAGATAGTACTCACCGAAGGAGCCAAGGGCATGAGCGGAGCCATAGCGAAGGCGGATGAACTGGCATCGCAGATCCCGGGCAGCTTCGTTCCCGGACAGTTCGTCAATCCCGCCAACCCGAAGGCCCACTACGAGGCCACTGGCCCGGAGATCTGGGCGGATACCGGCGGGAAGGTCGACATCTTCGTGGCCGGCGTCGGTACCGGAGGCACCATAACCGGCGTGGGACGCTATCTGAAGGAGCAGGATCCCTCCGTGAAGATCATAGCGGTGGAGCCCTCCGATTCCCCCGTGCTCTCCGAAGGCCGCAGCGGATCCCATAAGATCCAGGGCATCGGGGCAGGGTTCGTGCCGGAGGTGCTGGATACCAAGATCTACGACGGGATATATCCCGCAACATCCGACGAGGCCTTCAGCGCTGCGAAACTGCTGGCTGCCAGGGAGGGCATAGGCGTGGGCATCTCCTCAGGAGCCGCCCTTTCCGCGGCGATCAGCCTGGCGAAGGAGCCGGAGAACAAAGGAAAGGTGATAGTCGCCCTTCTGCCCGACAGCGCGGACAGGTATTATTCGACGGCGCTTTTCACCGAGTAAACAAAAGCTGAAACAAAAGAAAACAGGAGGTGCGGCATGCCCATAAAGATACCGAGGGATCTTCCCGCAGCGGACATTTTAAGAAGAGAGCACATTTTCGTTATGGATACCCTGAGGGCCACCACCCAGGACATAAGGCCCCTGAGGATCCTCCTGCTGAACCTTATGCCCACCAAGGCCGTTACCGAGACCCAGATCGCCCGCCTTCTGGGGAATACCCCCCTTCAGATAGAGCTGGACCTTCTCAAGGTCAAGCATGACACCAAGAATACCTCCGCCGAGCACATGATAGCCTTTTACCGGACCTTCAGCGAGGTAAAGGACGAATACTATGACGGCATGATCATCACCGGAGCCCCGGTGGAGCACCTTCCCTTCGAGGAAGTGGACTACTGGGACGAACTCTGCGAGATAATGGACTGGAGCACCTCCCATGTTTTCAGCACGCTGCATATCTGCTGGGCCGCCCAGGCGGCGCTGTATCATCATTACGGTATCGGGAAGAAGCCTCTGGACAAAAAGCTTTTCGGAGTATTCGAGCATACCGTACAGAACCGCTGCTGCATGCTGTTCCGCGGATTCGACGATGTTTTCAGAGCCCCCCACTCCAGGCATACGGCTCTGGACGAGGAGGCTCTGAAAAACGAAAAAAGACTGACGGTACTGGCATCCAGCGATAAGGCCGGTCCCTATACCATAGCGGATACGGCGGGCAGGAAGATCTTCATAACGGGTCACTGCGAATACGACGCGGATACCCTTAAAAGCGAGTATGTCCGGGATAAGACCGCGGGCCTTCCCATAGAGATCCCCGAAAACTACTTCCCGAACGACGACGACACGGCCACACCTCTGAATACCTGGAGGAGCGGCGCCAGCCTTCTGTATTCCAACTGGCTCAACTACTATGTCTATCAGGAGACTCCATACGAGGTGGAAAGGATAGGGGAGATAGGAGCATAAAAGAAAAAACTGTGAGCCCGAAGAGGCATACAGGGGCCCCGGCGGGGATGAACCGGTGAGCTTTTTTCGTGACGCCGCCGGACTGCCGCTGAGCTCAGGCAGGAAATACAGGTGTTTCAGCCGGATAAAAAAAGGCCCGCGGCACATCAGCGCCGCGGGCTGCATACTATTTTTACTTCTTAACGGGGACGAGATGGATGGCGTCCATTTTGCACTTTTCGGTGCACAGACCGCATCCGATGCACTTCTCGGGATCCACCTTGTGGGGAACTTTCTTTTCACCCTCGATGGCTTCCTTCGGGCACACCTTCTGGCACTGTCCGCATCCTATGCACTTTTCTTCGTCCACCACTGCCTGCATCTTCTCATGGAAGGGAACGATGCAGTGCTGGGGGCACTTCTCGGCGCAGATGAGGCATCCGCGGCACTTCTCGTAATCGAACTCGGGGAGATTGGTCTCCTTGTTCACGTGCACCGCGTCGAAGGGGCAGTTCTTTTCGCAGATACCGCAGGCGATGCAGCCGGAGGCGCATGCGGCCTTGACGGTCTTGCCCTTGCCCTTGTTGGAGCATCCGATGTTGACTCCCTTGCCGTAGGGCATGAAGCTGATGAGTCCCTTGGGGCAGATCTCAACGCAGGCTCCGCAGGAGGTGCACTTCTCGGGATCCACTTCAGCGACTCCGTCGTCGTTGATCCTGATGGCACCGAACTTGCAGACGCTCACGCAGGAACCGAAGCCGAGGCATCCGGATTCGCAGACCTTGCTGCCGTTCTGATAAGCGGCGGCCTGGACGCAGTCCTTTTCACCGTAGTACTCAAATTTCTGAGCGCAGTCAGCCTGGCATGCATGGCAGTGGACGAAAGCCACCTGCTTTTCCATTTCGACGGCTTCCTGACCCATGATGACCGCGACCTTGGCAGCCACGTCCGCACCGCCCACGGGGCAGGTGTTGACGGGGGCCTTGCCGGAGGCGATGGCTTCCGCCACTGCCGCGCATCCCGCGAATCCGCATCCGCCGCAGTTGGCGCCGGGCAGGACTTCCAGGATGGCATCGGCTCTGGGGTCGGTCTCCACCGCGAAGATCTTTGAAGCATAGGCCAGCAGGGCTCCCAGCAGAAGACCGAGAATACCAACAACCAGCGCTGCTGTGATTATACTGTTAAACATATACATTTACCTCTCTGTCTGTTATAACTGGATGAGTCCCGTGAAGCCCAGGAACGCCAGAGACATGATTCCCGCGGAGATGAGGGAAATGGGGAATCCCTCGAGGCACTTGGGGATATTCGAGGTCTCGAGCCTTTCTCTGATGCCTGCGAACAGAACTATCGAAAGGGTGAAACCGAGAGCTCCCGCAACACCGTTGACCACTGACTGGATGATGTTGTAGGAATTCTGGATGTTGACGATGGCGCATCCGAGGACCGCGCAGTTGGTGGTGATCAGGGGCAGATACACGCCCAGAGCCCGATAGAGAGCCGGGGAGATCTTCTTGATGACCATTTCAACGAACTGGACCAGAGCTGCGATGACCAGGATGAATGCGATGGTCTGCAGGTATTCCAGATGGAAGCGGTTGAGCAGGAATTCCTGGATAGCCCATGTGGCAGCGGAAGCAAGAGCCATAACGAACGTAACGGCGACTCCCATCCCGATGGAGGTATCGACCTTCTTGGAAACTCCGAGGAAAGGACAGATTCCCAGGAACTGTACCATCAGGTAGTTGTTTACGAAAATACCGTAGAGTAAGATCTTGATAAGCATTACTTGCTTTCCCTCCCTTCAACTACTT
>JAGACT010000002.1 GCA_017613995.1 Eubacteriaceae bacterium | reverse complement strand
TTGGCCGAGATCTGCCAGAAATTGTCGTATCCGAGAAGGACGGAAGTGGTCTCCGGCTTAAGGGATACCCAGATGATATCGGGGAACAGGGAAACGACTCCCACGGTGAGAAAAGCGGTGATAGCGAGGGGAAGATACAGTCTTCTGAACCGGGAGGCATACCATCTTCCCAGCCGTATGTCCCCCGCGGAGCTCAGGGAATTAGCGCTGAGGTACCCGCTGAGCACAAAAAAGCCGCAGACAGCCAGGTACCCTCCTCTGAGGATACCCAGGTGGTAGCACAGTACGGCGGTGCACAGCACGGCCCTGAGGACGTCAAGGTATCTGTATCTTGTCTTTTCCATGGTGTCGGTTCTGCCTTGGTATTATTGAGGTATATATACATAATACACCGATATGCGCCGATTATGGCGAAATGCGCGAAAAAACGGTGTATTCGCCCGTTTATTCATTTTTCCGCATAAAAGAATATCCCCCGCCGGGAAGTTTCCCGCGGGGGAATACTCCTCTCACTTCGTAAGAGGAGCGTAACCGAGCTTTATCACCTTTTCCAGGTCCTTCGGGGAAAGCCGCACCTGGGCGCCCACCCTGCCGGCGGACACGAAGATGCTTTCCTTATCCTCCGCGCTCCGGTCCAGGAAAGTGGGGAAGGCCTTCTTCATGCCCACGGGGGAGCATCCGCCGTGGATGTAGCCGGTCAGGGGCAAAAGCTCCTTTTGCTTTATCATCTCGATGCTCTTCTCGCCGGCACATGAGGCCGCCTTCTTAAGGTCCAGCTCCTGTGCCACGGGGATCACGAACACGTAGTAAGCATGATCCCTCCCCCGGGTCACCAGGGTCTTGTAGACGAGCCTTTCGTCCTCACCGAGCACCCTCGCCACGTCCTCCCCGGAGAGCCCCTCCCCGTCGTAATAGAACGCTTCGTAGGGGATCTTCTTCTGGTCGAGGACCCGCATCACATTCGTCTTTTCGCTGTCTTTTTTCATAAACACCTCATCCGATATGCAGCACCGGCACCAGCTCCAGGGAGGACGTCATCACGAATTCCGACGAGAGCCTCCTGACCAGATCCGCCGCCGCCCCCAGTTCCAGGGAAACGAAGTCGCCCCTTTCCCGGTCGCATCCCACGAAGACTATGTCCCCGCAGAGCACGTCCGCCAGGACCGGCCCCTCTTCCCCGTCGCACTCCAGCACCACGTTCATGGGCATGCCCAGGATCTTGCCCTCGTCGTTGCAGATGATGTCCGTGCGCTCGTCCAGCGCCAGAGGCTCGATGAGCCCTCCCACGATCCCCTGCAGGTCCCGAAGGTCCCCCGCGATGTGCATGATCTCCGGCGCCATGCCGCATTTTTTTACCACAGCAAGCATTGCTGTTCCTCCTTTCAGATCGTTTCTCACCGGATATATATGCGCTTCCTGGCGGATTCTCCTTCTGAAAAGAGGACATTTTTTTATTGTTTCGTTATATACTGCACGCTGAAGCCGCTGGGATCCTTAACGAAGAAGAATCCCCTGCCCTCCCCGAGCCATCTGATGACGGTGGGTTCGTAGCCTTCGGAGACGAACCACTGACGGCACGCCTCCACGTCCTCCACCTCGAAGCCCATGGAGACCCCGCTGCCCTTATAGGGTTTCTCTGCGTCGATCAGTTCCACCAGGGTGCCCTCCTCATCATCTCCCATGAACACTATCCTGTTGGACGGACGGTCCCTCATATCCCTGACGATCTTCAGACCCGCGCATTTTGAATAGAATCCCACCGACGCTTCCAGGTCGGCGCTCTGTATCGTTATATGTGCCAGTTTCACAGTATGTCCCTCCTTTTTCGTTTTCTGATGATATTATACCATATCCCGGGGAAAGGGGATTTCGCAGCGGGTGATTTTGAGGTATAATCCCGGTGAAGGGAGGATGCATCCGTGATAACAGGAAAACAGCGTTCATATCTCAAAAGCCTTGCCAACAGCCTTTCCCCCACTGTATTCATAGGGAAGGCGGGCCTCACCGAAAACGTCATAAGCGAAACGGACAGCTGCCTTGACGCCCGGGAGCTGGTGAAGGTAAGACTCCAGGAGGGGGCGGATCTCGGGGCGAAACAGACCGCCAACGAGCTCAGGGACCTGCTGGGGGCGGAATTCGTCCAGGCGATAGGAAAGACCTTCGTGCTCTACAGAAGGAGCGACGACGATCCGAAGATAGTGCTTCCGTAAGGACCTGCCCCGCAGGTCTTTTTTTTGGTACGAAAAAAGGACTGCCTCAGGCAGTCCGTGATATCGTGGCAGGGGTATGAGGATTCGAACCTCAGTGATGACGGAGTCAGAGTCCGTTGCCTTACCGCTTGGCGATACCCCTATGGATGGGGTGGAATCAGGGATTCGAACCCTGGATCTTCGGAACCACAATCCGACGCTTTAACCAGCTAAGCCAATCCCACCGGCATATAGTTTTTCAAATGGTGCGCCAGAGAGGAATCGAACCTCCGACACACGGCTTAGAAGGCCGTTGCTCTATCCCCTGAGCTACTGGCACACAGATACAAATGGAGCGGGTGAAGGGGATCGAACCCTCGCAACCAGCTTGGAGGGCTGGGGCTCTACCACTGAGCTACACCCGCAAATGCATGAATTAGTATAAATGATAGACATGGGATTGTCAAGTGAATTCACGAACAAATAAAAATAATTGAGCCGCTCCGGGGGAGCATTAAACCCTGATTAAGTTGTTTGGAATTATCCCGGGACTGATATAATATTTATACGAAAGCAATCGCCCTTCGGGGCAGAAGACACAGACCAACACAAGGAGAAAACCATATATGTTTCGAGCAACGACCATACTGGCGGTCAAGAGGAACGGACGCATAGCCATCGGAGGAGACGGGCAGGTCACCCTCGGAGAGACCACCATAATGAAGCACACCGCGGAGAAGGTGCGCACTGTATACCACGGGAAGGTGGCCGTGGGCTTCGCGGGAAGCGTGGCCGACGCCTTCACCCTTTCCGACATGTTCGAGGCAAAACTCGAGCAGTATTCCGGGAACATCCAGAGAGCTGCCATAGAGATGGCCAAGCAGTGGCGGACCGACGTGACCTTAAGGAAGCTGGACGCCCTGCTGATCGCCTGCGACCGGGAGAACGTGCTGATAGTCAGCGGCACGGGAGAGGTCATCGAGCCCGATGACGGAGTTGCCTCCATCGGCAGCGGCAGCATGTACGCCATGGCGGCGGCCAGGGCCCTGGTAAGGCATTCTGACATGGACGCGGCGGACATCGTCAGGGAGAGCCTGAAGATCGCTTCGGAGATCTGCGTGTACACCAACGACAACATAAAGGTCATAGATCTGGAGGAAATGGCATGAACGAACTCACCCCCAATCAGATAGTAAAGGAACTGGACAAATACATCATCGGCCAGGATGAAGCCAAGAAGAGCGTGGCCATAGCCCTCCGCAACCGCTACCGCAGAAGGCTGCTGTCCCCCGAGATGCGCGATGAAGTCACTCCCAAGAACATCATCATGATGGGCCCCACGGGCGTGGGAAAAACGGAGATAGCCCGCAGACTGGCAAAGCTGGTGGACGCCCCCTTCATCAAAGTGGAGGCCACCAAGTTCACCGAGGTCGGATATGTGGGAAGGGACGTGGAGAGCATGGTCAGGGACCTGGTGGCCACATCCATCCGCATGGTGAAGCAGAGAGAGCTGGACAACGTAAAGGAGAAGGCAAAGGACATAGTGGACGAGAGGCTCCTGGACGCCATACTGCCCGCTTCCGCCGCGGCGCCGGAGACCAAAAACGCCTACGAGATCTTCTTCGGCAACCGCCGTCCCCAGCAGCAGCCCCAGCAGCCTGCGCAGCAGAGCATTCCCGATCCCCAGGCCCAGCAGGAGATGCGCCTTTCCCGCGCAGAGATGAAAAGGCGTCTCGACGCGGGGGAACTGGAGGATATGCAGATCGAGATAATGGTGGAGGACCGCCAGAGCGTGCCCATCGGGGTCATCGGCTCCGACGGAGGCAACAGCGAGATGTCCATGAACCTGGGAGGCATGCTGGGCAGCATCTTCCCCCAGAAGAAAAAGAAGAGAAAGACCACCGTGGCCCAGGCCAGGGAGATCTTCACCGCCGAGGAGAGCCAGAAGCTCATAGACATGGACGCCATCAACGAGGAGGGCCTGAGAAGCGCGGAGCAGGACGGCATCATCTTCCTGGACGAGATCGACAAGATCGCCGGAGGATACAAGGGCAACGGCCCGGACGTGTCCAGGGAGGGCGTGCAGAGGGATATCCTCCCCATAGTGGAGGGCTGCACCGTCACCACCAAGTACGGGCCGGTGAAGACCGACTTCATGCTCTTCATCGGAGCTGGAGCGTTCCACATGAGCAAGGTCAGCGACCTGATCCCGGAACTGCAGGGACGATTCCCCATCAAGGTCAAGCTGGATTCCCTCACAGAGGAGGACTTCCTCAAGATCCTCACCCAGCCCCAGAACGCCCTTATAAAGCAGTACACGGAGCTTCTGGCCACGGAGGGCCTGGAGCTGAAGTTCGACGAGGACGCCCTGGAGTATCTGGCGAAGATGGCCTTCATGGAGAACGAGACCAGCGAGAACATCGGAGCCAGAAGGCTGTACACCGTGCTGGAGAAGGTGCTCTCCGAGATCTCCTTCTATGCCCCGGAATACGATCAGAAGGTATTCACCGTGACCCGGGACTACGTGAAGAACGTCTTCAAAAGCGAGGAAGAGGACCTCAAAAAGGACACCAGCCGCTTCATACTGTGAGACTTTTCCCGCCGGGACCCTTTGGGCCCCGGTTTTTTGCTTTGAAATCACAAAAAAAGATCATTTTTCGGTTTGATTTTTCCCCGGGGTATGATACACTATCATGGCGTGCGCAGACACCCTTGTTTTCGTGCGCGAAATATTCATCATTACGCACGTGTTCCACCGGGGCCGCAGGGTTGCACATTCTGTGTTGACGGATCCTTGGGAGCACGGAGGTAAAAACCAGGAGGAAAACATTCAATGAGCTACGTAACAATGAAGCAGCTTCTGGAAGCCGGAGTCCAGTTCGGCCACCAGACAAGAAGATGGAACCCCAAGATGAAGAGGTACATCTACACCGAGAGAAACGGCATCTACATCATCGACCTTCAGCAGACAGTCGGACTGATCGACAACGCATGCGAATTCCTCAGGGAAGTCGCCATGGAGGACGGAGGAGTCCTTTTCGTGGGCACCAAGAAGCAGGCCCAGGACGCCATCGAGAACGAGGCCAAGAAGTGCGGAGCATACTACGTCAACCAGAGATGGCTCGGCGGGACCCTCACTAACTTCAAGACCATCCAGAAGAGGATCGACAGGCTCCAGAAACTGTATGACATGGAAGAGGACGGGACCTTCGACGTGCTGCCCAAGAAGGAAGTCGTCAACCTCAAGAACGAGAGAGAGAAGCTCGAGCGCTTCCTCGGCGGCATCAAGAACATGAAGGAACTGCCGAAGGCAATGTTCGTCATCGACCCCAAGAAGGAAAAGATCGCCATCCTCGAAGCCAAGAAGCTGGGCATCCCCGTAGTGGCCGTGGTCGACACCAACTGCGATCCCGATGACGCTGACTACCCCATCCCCGGAAACGATGACGCCATCCGCGCCGTGGCACTGCTCACATCAGCGGCATCCAACGCCATCCTCGAAGGCAGACAGGGCGAAAGCTTCTACGCAGGCGAAGACAGACCCATGGCTGAAGAAGAGCCCCGGGCAGAGGAAGCACCCGCAAGGGAAACACCCGTTGCTACATTTGACGGAGAAGAGGAGTAATAATTCTATGATCACAGCTGAATTAGTCAAGCAGTTAAGAGAAATGACCGGCGCAGGAATGATGGACTGCAAAAAGGCCCTGACCGAGACCGACGGAGATCTGGACAAGGCCGTGACCTTCCTTCGTGAGAAGGGCATCGCCAGCGCAGCCAAGAAGAGCAGCAGAGTCGCAGCGGAAGGCAGCGTCGGAACATACGTATCTCCCGACGGAAATACCGCAGTCATCGTTGAAGTGAACTGCGAGACCGACTTCGTCGGAAAGAACGAGAATTTCGTCGCTTTCGTAAAGCAGACCGCCAGGGACATCGCCGAGGGAGTCAGCGAGGAAGCTCTTGCCGAGAAGGCAAAGGAAGTCATCGCCAACATCGGTGAGAACATCGTCATCAGAAGAAGCGAGAAGTACGTTCTCGACGGAGACGGAATGTTCGGCGAATACATCCACATGGGCGGAAAGATCGGCGTCCTCCTTCAGGCGAAGTGCGACGCGGCCCTCGTGGGAAGCGCGAAGATGCAGGAGTACCTCAAGGACGTGGCAATGCAGATCGCAGCCGCCAACCCCACCTATCTCGACCAGACCCAGGTGCCCCAGGAAGTGATCGACAAGGAAAAGGATATCCTTATCCACCAGGCCGAGAACGAGGGCAAGTCCAAGGAGATCGCAGAGAAGATGGTGGCCGGAAGGATCCAGAAGATGTTCAAGGAAGTCTGCCTCGTGGATCAGCCCTTCGTAAAGGACGACAAGATCTCCATCGCGCAGTTCACCAAGAACACCGCCAAGGAGCTGGGCGGAAACATCGAACTGGTGAGATTCACCCGCTATCAGATGGGCGAAGGCCTTGAGAAGAGAAGCGAGAATTTCGCCGAGGAGATCGCAAAGCAGATCAACGGTTAATATTGTTTGAAAAGGCACTTTTCGTGCCTTTTTATTTTATGGTATAATCATTTCAGACATACACGAGGGAGGTTGAAACGTGAAAGCGATCTACAAGACGGTTCTCCTGAAGATGAGCGGAGAAGCCCTTTGCGGAGCCAACGGATTCGGCATAGACAATGAAAAGCTCGGGATGGTCGGGGAACAGATAAAGGCCCTGCACGACCTGGGAGTAAAAGTAGCCATAGTGGTCGGAGGAGGCAACTTCTGGAGGGGCCGCACGGGCTACGGAATGGACAGGGCCACGGCGGACTACATGGGCATGCTGGCCACCACCATCAACGCGCTGGCGCTGCAGGACAGCCTGGAACAGCGGGGGCTCTCGGTAAGGGTCCAGTCCCCCATAGAGATGAGGGAGATCTGCGAACCCTATATCAGAAGGAAGGCGGTATCCCACCTCGACAAGGGCTATGTGGTGATCTTCGCGGCGGGCACCGGAAGCCCCTTCTTCTCGACGGACACCGCGGCGTCTCTGAGGGCCGCGGAGATAAACGCGGACATAATCCTTTCCGCCAAGAACATAGACGGGGTATACGATTCCGATCCCAAGATCAATAAGGACGCCAAAAAGTTTGACGAACTGTCATTTATTGATATAATAGACAAGGATCTGAAGGTCATGGACGTGACCGCGGCATCCATGTGCATGGACAACAACATACCGATCCTGGTATTTGCCCTCATGCCGCCGGAGAACATCATCAGGGCGGTATGCGGAGAAAAAATAGGAACAATAATCAAATAGGAGGAAATATATGGCAACAGAACTCGCAGCCACCGCAAAGGAAAAAATGGAAAAGACCATCGAGGCCTTCCGCAGCGATCTGGAGACCCTCAAGGCCGGAAGGGCCAACCCCCACATGCTCGACAAGATCACGGTGGATTATTACGGCACCCCCACCCCTATCGCCCAGATAGCGGGCATCGCAGCCCCCGAGCCCAGAGTGCTCACCATCTCCCCCTGGGACGCTTCCGCCCTCAAGTCCATCGAGAAAGCCATCATGGCATCGGACCTGGGCCTGAATCCCTCCAACGACGGAAAGATCATAAGGCTCCAGATCCCCACCCTCACGGAGGAGAGAAGAAAGGATCTGCTCAAGCTGGTCAACAAGAACGGCGAGGAGTGCAGGGTAGCCCTGAGGAACATCAGGCGCAACCTCATCGAAGAACTCAAGAAGCAGGAAAAGGCCAAGGAGATCACCGAGGACGACGTCAAGGACGGCGAGAAGGAGATCCAGAAAATACTGGACGAATTCATTAAAAAAACCGACGAGATCATCAAGAAGAAGGAAGAGGAGATCATGACCGTCTGACGTCCCTGCATTAAAATGCAATTAAGATTTTTTAATTGCCTTCTTATTGACACATATAATCCATGATGCTATATTTTAAGTATAAAATAACACTTTAAAGGAGACGGAAAACATGGCAGACAAATATATCGAGTACACAATCCAGTCCGGAGATACTCTCTGGGATCTTTCACAGAAGTATGACACGACAGTAGATGAGCTGGCAAAGCTCAACAACATCGAGAACCCCAACCTGATCTATGCGGGCGCGACCCTCAAGATCCCCGTAGCCCAGACCGAAGAAGAAAAGGCTCAGGAAGAGGAAGAGGCAAAGAAGACCGCTGAAGCAGTAGCAAAGCTCAAGGCAGCAAAGGAAGCCGCCGAGGCAAAGGCAGCAGCCGAAGCAAAGGCAGCCGAAGAGGATGCAAAGAAGAGCATCTTCGAGAAGATCGCAGACAAGATCAAGGGCGACAAATAATCTGTCATACCGGCACTATGCGACGTCAACGACGTCGCATTTTTTCATTTTCGGAGGAGGATTAAAATGGACATACCGCTCAGAGTGGACGACGCCATGGTAAAGGAGCTCATAGGATACCGGGACCCCCTTTCCCACAAGGGCACCTGGGGCTATATTGCCCTGATAGGGGGGAGCCTGCGCTACAGCGGAGCGGAAAAGCTGGCCAACATAGCCGCCTGCGCCGTCCGAAGCGGCGCCGGGGTGGTTAAGCTGGCCACGGCCTCGTCAATTGCCCGTTCGGTGATCCCGTACCTTCTGGAAAGCACCCTTTTCCCCCTGAGCGACCGGGACGGCAGCATCGTTTTCGAACGAAGCGAGATCGACGAACTGGTCTCGGGCACGAAGGCCGTGGGCATCGGCATGGGCATAGGGCCGGAGAGCGAAGCGGGAGATATCATACGCTACCTTCTCGGAAGCTACCGGGGATCGCTGCTCATCGACGCGGACGGCCTCAACGCGGTGTCCCGCATGGGAGCAGGCGTGCTGGACAACTCTGCCTGCCGGGTGGTGCTCACGCCCCACATGAAGGAGTTCTCCCGCCTGTGCGGCCGCAGCGTGGAGGAGATAACCGCTTCACCCCTTCAGCTGGCCCGCGATTTTGCCGCCGCCCACGGCGTAACGGTGCTCCTTAAGGGAACGGAAACGGTCATAACCGACGGAAAGCGCTCATACCTCAGCGACACCGGCTGTCCCGGCATGGCCACCGCCGGAAGCGGGGACGTGCTCTCGGGGATACTGACTGCGCTGCTGGGATATCTCGGCGACAGGGTCCTCGAAGCTGCCGCTGCAGCGGCTTACATAAACGGGAAGGCCGGCATGATTGCCCAGAGCCGCTCCAACGCGGTATGCATGAGCGCTTCGGACACGGCCTGGGCAGTAAAGGACGCCCTCATAGGAATATTGTCTTGACAAAGAAGGGCATTGAAATTAAAATATTAGAAAAACTTTTTTGGTGATGCCATGAAAACAGTACAGGAAATCAATGAAAAGATCAAAAGCGGCACCGCGGTGGTCATGACCGCCGAAGAGGTCATCTCCCTGGTCAGAGAGCAGGGAGTGTCCGAAGCGGCGAAGAAAGTGGACGTGGTGACCACGGGCACCTTCTCCCCCATGTGCTCCAGCGGGGCCTTTCTGAACTTCGGACACGCGGAACCCCTCATCCGGATGAGTTCCGTCTCCCTGAACGACGTCAGCTGCTACGCGGGCCTCGCGGCGGTGGACTGCTACCTGGGAGCCACGGAGCTTTCGGCCACGAAGGGTATGGAATACGGCGGAGCCAACGTCATAGAGGAGCTCATAGCCGGCAACAGGGTGCATCTGAAGGCCCGCAGCTACGGCACCGACTGCTACCCGAGGCTGGAGATCGAGACCGACGTATGCCTGGAAGACATGAACCAGTGCATCATGTTCAATCCCCGCAACGCCTACCAGAACTATTCCGCCAGCTCCAACACGTCGGAGCGCATCATCCGCACCTACATGGGGACCCTGCTTCCCCGCTGCGGCAACGTGACCTACGCCACCGCGGGGGAACTCAGCCCCCTGCTGAAGGATCCGGAGCTTCGGACAATCGGCATAGGCACCAGGATATTCTTCGGAGGAGCCCAGGGCTACGTCTCCTGGGAAGGCACCCAGTGCTTCCCCTCCATCACCGCTGACAGCGAGGGTTACGAGCACATAGGAGGAGCCACCATAGCGGTCACCGGGGACATGAAGAAGATGTCCACCGAATTCATACGGGCCGCCCGCATGGACGGATACGGCATCTCCCTGTTCGTGGGCATAGGGATCCCCTATCCTGTGCTGGACGAGGATATGATGAGAAGGCTCTCGGCGTCGAACGAGGAGCTCTATACGGAGGTATACGATTACTCGGTGCCCCTCAGAAGCAGGCCCGTCCTCAGAGAGAGGGTGAGCTACGCGGAACTCAGAAGCGGGTCCATCGAGCTCCTGGGCAAAACTGTGCCCACCGCCCCCATGTCCTCCCTCAAGAAGGCCCGCGACATAGCAGCGCTTCTCAAAAAGCAGGTCTCAGAGGGAAGCTTCCTTCTGTCGGAGCGGGTCGCACCGCTTCAGCTCGACACGGTCAAGAAAGGATTGAAGGGTTAAATTATGAAAAGATCTGTAAAGGTACTTCTTCGTTTCGATCAGAGCTCGGCCAGCGAGCCCATGATCTACTACCTTGCCAAGGACTACGATATAGTGTTCTCCATCCTCCAGGCCGACATCCGTCCCGGAGAGGGCGGAAGGACCATACTGGAGCTGACCGGTGAGGAGGAGGATATAAGGAGGGGCCTGGAATACGCCGCGTCGAAGGGAGTGTCCGTCAAGACCCTCACCAAAGCCATCGTCTGGGACGAGCTCAGCTGCGTCCACTGCGGCACCTGTACCGCCGTGTGCACCCACCAGGCCCTGAGCATGGATCCGGAAACCGCAATGCTCAGCTTCAACAACGAGAACTGCGTCGTCTGCGAGATGTGCGTCAGCGCCTGTCCCACCAACTCCGTCAGAACGGATTTCGCCTGATGGATCCCTACCTCAGCCGGGACGTCTACCGCAGCAGGGTCACGTCGGAAGGCCTCCTGCGCTATCGCGTGACCGTCGGGGAGAGCGACCTTTTCATCGCGTCCCCCGCGGACCTGTCAAAAGAAGCCCGCGCTGCCGCCCTGCAGATAAGAGGCGTCATAGAGGAAGCAATAAAAAAAGACAGCTCCTTTCAGAGCTCCCTGAGGCCGCTCAGCGATGATCCGGAGGATCCCGGACCCATCCTGCGAATGAAGCATGCCGCAAGGCTCTGCCGGGTGGGCCCCATGGCCGCCGTGGCGGGCCTGGTGAGCGATCACGTGGGAAGAAGGCTCCTTGAGCTGACCGACCGTGTCATAGTGGAGAACGGGGGCGATATCTTCATGTGCTCCCCGGAGCCGGTGAACGTGGGCATCTACGCCCCGGGCAGCGTGCTGTCCGGAAAGCTGGGCATCTGCGCCGACGCCTCCGGAGGCATCGGGATCTGCACCTCCAGCGGCACCTACGGCCACTCCCTGAGCTTCGGCTCGTCCCAGGCCGCCGTGGCTGTGAGCCCCGACGCGGCCCTGGCGGACGCCGCCGCCACCAGGCTCGGGAACCTTCTCAAGGATCCCTCCAGGATCCCGAAAGCCCTGGAAGAGATACTGTCCGTGGAGGGCATCACCGGAGCCGCCGCCATAGTTGACGATCGGATAGGCTTTCTCGGTGACATCGAGGTACGCGTGCTCAGCGTGTGATCACACGAAGATCATCTCCGTATTCCAGTCCGGAAACGCGGGATAGTGTCTCAGATATACTTTATAGTCGTCCCGGATGCCCAGGATCTGAGCGGGTATCCTCCAGATGTCGTCTGCCCTGTGGTAGACGGCAGTTTTTATTTTCGGCCGCCATCTGAGTATCGTCTCCCGGCAGCCCTCGATCACCTTTTCCTCGCTGCCCTCCGCGTCTATCTTTATGAGGCTGGCGGGGGATCCATCCAGCATGCTGTCCACAGTGCGGGTCTCCACTGCAGTGCCCTTCCCCCGGGAGGATCCCCTGCCGGAGCCGGACATAAACTCCGCCGTGCCGGACGAATCGGAGGCAAAAACACGAAAGAGGCGCACGTTTTCCATATCCTTCGTATGCTCCCTGAGCTTCTCGAAGTTTTTCGGATCCGGTTCCGCTGCGGTAACGGAGCTGCAGCTTCCGGCGAAGGAGATGAAACGGTCTATGGTATCCCCCCTGTAGGCGCCTATATCCACGTAGTCCTCCGTCCCGGTGAGCCCGAGAAGGTCCCTCCAGGTGCCGTCCTCGTATTCCTCGCATCCGAAAAGAAAGCGAAGGTCCGCCGTTATTCTGTAGTCCCTTATCGCTTCAAGGGTCCTCAGGGATATATCGTCGGAAAGGATCTTCGATACACCGGAAAACTCCTTTTCCATAAGGGGCACAAAGGCGCTGTCCATGAAGGCGCTGTCATAGAGTGGGATTCGGGGAGAAGCCACCCTCATATCCCGGCACAGCTCCTTCATCACCGAGACGGCTTCCGGCCTGTCGCTGCCGAAACCCACCAGGATCAGCATGTCCTCCCCGAAGGAGGAAACCGCCTCCCGAAGGGACATGACCCTATAGCCCCGGAAGGTGCGCTCCCTCACGAAGCCGTCGCTGGCAAAGACCCCCGCGGGCCTGATTCCCTCTTCCTCCAGGCGGTCCAGGAGCCTGTCGGCCCCGTTGCCGGTGCCGTAGATCACAACGTTCTGCCTCTCTTCCCCGATACTGTCCCAGAATGTGCGCATCGTTTAAATACCTCTTTTTTGTATGCTTTCGCTTTTTCTGTGATATAATTATCTCCCATCAGGAGGAAGTACATGCTGATAGATATTCTTACCGATACGCTGCTGGATCTGGTAAAGCTCCTGCCGCTTCTGTTCGCAACATATCTGTTAATGGAATATTTCGAGGAACGCTTCTCCGATAGGAGCCGCTCCCTCATCGTGAAAAACCGCTGGGGCATTCCCCTGGCGGCCGTCATAGGCGCCGTTCCCCAGTGCGGCTTCTCCGCCTCCGCTTCCGAACTGTACTGCGGAGGAGTCATATCCTACGCCACCCTGATCACGGTCTTCTTTTCCACCTCGGACGAGATGCTGCCCCTGATGATCTCCAGCGCCGTGGAGCCCCTCAGGATGCTTAAGATCGTGGGCGTAAAGATCCTTGCGGCGGTGGCCGCGGGAGTCTTCACGGAGCTGGTGCTCAGAAAGAAGAACCAGTCCTCCATCTCCGACGTATGCAGAAACGAGAACTGCAACTGCGGGGAGGACGGCATCGTCCGCTCCGCCCTGAAGCATACCCTCAGCATAGCCCTCTTCATCGGGGCCGTGAGCCTGGCGCTGAACCTGCTTATCGGATACGTCGGCAGCGAGCCCATCAGGAGCGTCTTTTCCCACAATCCCGTCATGAGCCTTCTCGTGATCCCCCTGGTGGGTCTGATC
>JAGACT010000044.1 GCA_017613995.1 Eubacteriaceae bacterium | reverse complement strand
CCGGCATCCAGTGCCATAATGTAATCCATAGTCTTTTCTCCTGATTTTTATTGTAGCACTTTAACCGCGAATGCTCAAGGACAAACTATTACAGCAGCTGCTCCAGCTCGTCCACGGTCTGCTCGAACAGTGCCAGCGCATCGTCCACGGCGTCCGGAAGGGTCAGGTCCACGCCCGCCGTCTTCAGCGCCTCCACGGGATAGACACTTCCTCCGAGACTCAGGAACTTCAGATAGCCCGAAGCGTCTCCGGTCTCCCTGATCCGTCTGGCTATGGCCACCGCGCTGGAGAATCCCGTGGCGTACTGGTAAACGTAGAAGGGACTGTAGAAATGGGGGATGTAGGACCATTCGTACTTCATCACGTCGGGGACCCCGGCCCCCTCATAGTACGTTTCCACGAGGCCCCTGTAGATGGAGCAGAGATTCTGGGCATTGAGGGCGGTGCCGGCAGCTGCGGCTTCATGGGCCTTCTGCTCGAATTCCGCGAACAGCGTCTGACGGTAAACGGTGGTGCGGAAGCCTTCCGCGAACTTGTTGAGAATGCTGGCTCTCCTGGAAGGCTCAGTCTCCTTCTCCAGCAGGTACAGCGTCAGCAGCACCTCGTTTACGGTGGACGCCACTTCCGCCACGAAGATGGAATAATCGTGGTTGACGAATTCCTGGGCGCGGTCCGAGAAGAACGAATGCATGGAATGGCCCAGCTCGTGGGCTACCGTATAGGCGTCGTCCAGGGTATCGGTGTAGTTCAGCAGCACGAAGGGATGCACTCCGTACACTCCGCAGGAGAACGCGCCGCTGCGCTTGCCTTTGTTCTCATAGACGTCCATCCACTTTTCGTCGAAGGCGCGGTCCAGAAGGCTCAGGTATTCGTCCCCCAGGGGAGCGAGTGCGGCCTTGATAAGGTCCCGGGCTTCTCCGAAGGGCACGTTCATGTCCACATCGGCGACCATCGGCACGTACAGATCGAACATGTCTATGTTCCCGAGACCGAGGGCCTTCTTTCTCAGCGCGGTGTATTTCTTCATGGCCCCGAGGCGGTTGTGCACGGAGGATACCAGGTTAGTGTAGACGCAGGGGGGTATGTCGTTGGCAAACAGAGCGCTCTCCATCGCCGAGGAGTACTTCCTGGTCTCCGCGTTGAGGTTGTCGAACTTTACCATCGAGGAATACAGCACCGCGAAGGTGTTTATGTATCTGCCGTACTGGCCCAGGTAATTATTGAAGGCTTCCTCCCTGACCTGCCTTGAGCGGCTCTCGCGGAAAATGTTGAAGTTGCCGTTGGTAAGGGTCTTCGGCTCTCCGTCGTCACCGTGGGTGTCGGGGAAAGTCAGGTCCGAATCCGTGAACATGCTGTATACGTTGTCCGGCGTCCCGGCGAAATCCGAAAGCTTCGCCAGGAAGACTTCCATCTCCTCGGAAAGCATGTGGGGCCTGAAACGCCTTATGTTGTCGACGAAATGAGCGTATTTCTCCGCCTGGGGGCAGTCCATGAAGGAATCCAGAACATCTTCGTCCATAGCTCCCAGCCGGCTCTCCAGGACGCTCATCCTCTCCGAAAAGCTGACCATGATCCTTCTTGAACGGTCCTCGAGCTCCTGGCTGGCGGGATCGGTGGAATCGGCGCTCATGCTGAGCATACCGTATATGGCCAGCTTTTCCGCCTTCTGCGCCGAGGCGCAGATGCCGTCGAGACACGCGATGAAGCTTTCACGGTCCTTCTCCATTGACTCCAGAAGACCGTCGATGGCGGTCATTTCCTCACCCAGCTCCGAGAAGGCCTTCTCCACCTGGGTGCTGTCTGAGTACAGCTGTGTGAAATCCCACATGTAGCGGGGATCCATTTCCTGTCTGTTTTTCATTGTTTCCTCCCGTTATACGCTGTCACGGTCAAAGGTTATGACCGTATAGTAGCGCGTATCGTCGTTCTTTGTTTTAAGTATGCCGTCGTCTATGGCTTTCTTTATTTCCGTAAACGACATCTTTTCGTCAAAGGGCACCACCACGTCGAACACGAGGTTCGTATGGTCCGGCCCCCATACCGCTCTGAAATCGTGGAAACGAAGGCGCTCGGACACGCCCTTCAGGACTTCCTCCACCATCTCCTTCGCCCTGTCAGTGCGCTCGTCCCCCACCAGTACGGGATCGTGGTGTATCGACATGGCTATGCCCATCTCGTCCTTCAGGTCCCTTTCGATATTGTCGATTATGTCGTGGCTCTCCATGGGGGGCAGGGACGAATCCATCTCTATGTGCAGGCTTCCGAAGCGGTGTCCGGTGCCGTAGTCGTGCAGCATCACGTCATGGACTCCGAGTACTCCCCTGTAGGAAAGTATGCGTGAGATCAGTTCGTCCTTCTCCTCCCGGCTGATGCCTTCGCCCATTATCAGGCTGGTGGCTTCCCTTATGAACCCGATTCCGCTGCAGAAGATGAACAGGGACACTCCGAGGCCCAGCCATCCGTCTATTTTCAGACCCCAGATGCTGGAAGCGAGGGCACCCAGGACAACGGCCGAAGTGGATATGATGTCGTTTCTGGAATCGGCGGACGCCGCCAGCAGCACGGGGGAACTGATGCGGCTGCCCAGCACGCGGTTGAATACCATCATCCACAGCTTCACCAGCACCGATGCCGCCATGGCGATTATCATCGGGACAGTGAGCACCACCACATCCGGGTGCATGATCTTCTCTATACTGGAACGGCCCAGTTCCCATCCCACCAGTATTATCATGACCGCGGCTGCAAGGCTGGCTATGTATTCGAACCTCGCATGGCCGTAGGGATGGTCGTCGTCCGCCGGCATGGATGCTATCTTGAAGCTCACCATTGAAATGATGTTGGAAGATGCGTCGGAAAGGTTGTTGAACGCGTCCGCGGTTATGGAGACGCTCATGCTTATCTGTCCGATAATGAGCTTCACCGCGAAAAGCAATACGTTGCAGACGATCCCCGTTACCGAGGCAAGGTTGCCCGTGGCGTTTCTCACGGCGGGGTCCTTCGTGTCCTCATAGTTTCTCACAAAAAGCCTCAGCAGCAGTTTTACCATTCGATACCTCCGTTATTATGTCAGCCTGCTCAAGCGCAAACAAAGGCGCAGTTCCCCTGAGGGACTGCGCCGTCATGCTCTTATGAGATCACTCCTCGTCGTCACAGCAGTCGCAGTCTTCCTCGTCAAGAAGCTTGTCGAGAGCGTCGGCTGCCTTTTCGAACTCGTCGTCGTCCAGATCTATAAGATCGAAATCACCGTCTTCAGTCTCACTGTATCCGTAGATATAGACGGTGTCCTCATCGTTAACGGGAAGCAGGGCGATGTATTCCTTGTCTTCGCAGGTGAATACTCCGTATATCTCGCATTCCACTTCCTCGCCGTCGTCGAATGACAGGGTTACATACTCCTCATCATAGTCATACTCTTCATCCAGCAGTTCTTCGTTCATTTTTTCCTCCAGTCCTATTGCCCCGGCTATCTGCCTGAAGGCAACGTCAATTTCATTATATATAAGGCTTTCGACCATGCCCACGTCGCAGTGGGACGCTATCTCGGGCCTTATAGGCAGTTTGGCGAGCACTTTGAGGCCGTGCTTCTCGGCCTCCCGGTCGATGCGGCTCTCACCGAAGAGGGCGATCTTCTTGCCGCAGTCGGGACACTCTATCCAGCTCATGTTCTCCACCAGTCCCAGTACGGGAACGCCCATGGTCTTCGCCATGTTCAGAGCCTTCTGTACTATCATTCCCACCAGTTCCTGGGGCGTCGACACTATTATGATGCCGTCCACGGGAAGGGACTGGAAGACAGTAAGGGGAACGTCGCCCGTTCCCGGGGGCATGTCGATGAACATGATGTCCACGTCGCCCCAGGCCACGTCGGTCCAGAACTGCTTTACCAGTCCCGCGATCACGGGGCCCCTCCATATAACGGGGTCGGTCTCGTTGTCCATGATCAGGTTGAGGGACATCATCTTTATCCCTCCTCCGCTCACTTCGGGCCTGATCCCCAGGGGCGTGGCCGAAGCCTTGCCGTGCACGCCGAACATCATCGGGATCGAAGGCCCGGTAACATCGGCGTCCAGTATCGCGGTGGAATACCCCTCCCTGGATGCGCTGGAGGCCATCAGGGCAGTTATAAGGGATTTCCCGACTCCTCCCTTGCCGCTGACGACTCCGATTATCTTCTTTACACGGCTGCTCTCGTTTCCTTCCACCTGGAAGCTGCGGGGATCCCTCTCGTCGCAGTTCTCCTTGCAGCTCGCACAGTCCTTGTCACAGTTTTCCGCCATTGCTAACCTCTCCTAAGTAAATTGTCCTTGTAATCCTTTTCCGAACTCATCGCCAGTATCGCCATCACTGCCAGCAGTACCCTGACGGTGTCAGCATCGTCCGCGATCTCGATATCGTATACGGGATGAACGACCCTCACGGCTCTGCGGGATATCTTCGCCACGACGCGCCTTCCCTCCAGTATCTCGTAGGAAAAGCCCACCAGGTCCGCCTTCACGACCCATTTGCTGAAGGTGAAGGAGAAGCGGTCCCTGACCACGCTGAGGTCCTTGACGATGTCCCCTATGTGCTCGTCCCCCTCGTAGATCATGTAATGGGGGAGCAGGTCCACCAGTCTTTCCCTGACGTATCCCACGCTCTCTCCGAGGGAATCGAGCAGATCGACCCTCTTGCCGACCGAAATGCGGCCTTTGGCGCTGAACAGCATCCGGCCCGTTTCGTCGGTCATCTCGAAAGTATCCATAAGCTTCAGTGTCTTCTGTCTGAGAGTGAGCTTCACCGTAAATCTCCTTGTCCGTACTTATCTATATTCTATCATAACTGTCCGTTTTCCAAAGATGATTTGTCTCTAATTGCCTTCATTACCGTCCCTTGGGGACAAAGGGGCGCCCACCGGGGCACCGAAGGTCATTTATCTTTTTTATTGCATCTCTTTTTCAATATCCGCTGATAACTTCTCAGGGCTGTGAAGGCTTAAGGGTGATCACATCGTAGCAGTATGTCTTTTCGGTCCTGAAGGGGATGTACCATCCGCCGAAACCGGAAGTCACGTAAACGTGGGCGCCCCGGGTGTCGTAATCTCCCCAGATATACCTGACTCCCAGCCGGTACAGGGTCCTGAGAGGGAACAGCTGGCCCGCGTGGGAATGGCCCGATAGCTGCAGATCCGCTCCCGATGAGGCGATCTCTTCCTCCTGGTAGGGGGTATGGTCTATCCAGATGACGCAGGCGTCTTCCGGGCGGGGAGGCAGTTCCTCCAGGGGCAGCCTTTCTTCACTGCTTACGTCCTCCCGGCCCACCAGCACCACGTCCTCCAGGGCGTAGACCCACTCGTCGCGCAGCACCGTGATTCCTGCCGACAGGATCGTCTCCTCCAGTTCCTTCGGGCTGAAGGATGCTCCTCCCCTGAGATACGCGTTTTCCTGGCGGTCATGGTTTCCGTATACGTAGTATGTCGGGATCCCGCTCTCCCCGAGCATCCTCCAGATCTCGACCATCTCGTCGTATGAGGTGAACTCGTCCGTGATGTCCCCGCCCAGAACGATGAAATCCACACCGAGCTCCCGGATATCCTCCAGGGCATCTTCGACAGTCTCTTTGGTCTGGACGGAACCGTAGTGCAGGTCAGCTATGAAAACGAAGATGTGCTCCTGCCCGATCTTCTCCGAGATGTACGTATGGGTCACGGGGGATACGTTCTGCATGTTGAGGGTCCCCCAGGCAAGCAGCGCCGCGGTAAGGACACAGCGCAGAACGAAGACTGAACGCTTCCCCATCCCGCTGCGGAACAGGATCTTTATCACGCAGCGGAGGGTATCGGCCGCCGCTGCCGCCATCAGGGCGATGTACAGCGCCCCGAGGGGATAGCCGCAGTTCCAGCTGAAGGAATTGTTCACGGCCATGATCAGGTACGCAATGGCGGTAGCGGCAAGAAACCTCAGGGCCGACACCGCAAGGAGGACCGACGGTCTTTCGCTCTTTATTATCCTGCCGTCTATCAGCTGCAGCGCTGCCCATACGGCGGCAGTCCACAGAAACCAGCATACGAAAAGTGACGTGTTCACACAACCCTCCGGACATCGAGATTCACTGATATTGTACCATCACAGGTATGGAATAATAAACAAAATATGCCGCAGAGGGACAAGCGGCGTCTTTCGTGATATAATCTCTGAGTATATTCATCGCTGAAAGGCAGGTTATTGAATTGAAACTGCTCTGGATACTCGCCGGCATAAGAACGGAATTTCTGACGAAGCTGATCAGCGCGCTCTCCTTCTTCGGGGAGGAGATGTTCGCCATGACGATGCTTCTGAGCATATACTGGTGCATCAACAAGGGCCTGGCATACCGCATAGGCTTCACATACTTCTTTTCGGGGCTGGGAGCCCAGACACTGAAGGTGGTCTTCAGGGTGCCCCGTCCGTGGGTAAGGGATCCGCTCTTCACCCCCGTGGAGAGTGCCCTCGATACGGCAACGGGCTATTCCTTCCCCAGCTGCCATACCCAGTCTGCGGCGGCCATCTTCGGCACCCTTATGTTTCATTTCACCAAAGCCTGGCAGAGGATCATCTGCTTCGTGCTGATCCTTTTCATAGGGTTTTCCCGCATGTACATGGGAGTGCATACCCCGGAAGACGTGGCTGCGGCCCTGGTATTCACCTTCGCCGTGATATGGATAACCGACAGGATCGCGGATTCCAGGCCAAAGACCGACGACTATTTTATGACGGTGATCCTGGTGGTCATCGCGGCGGTCTGCACGGGCTACGTCTATTACCTGTATTCCGCCGGCATCGTGGAGGACGAATATCTCAACGATATCTGCAAGATGATGGGAGCCGCCCTGGCCTTTGCGGCATCGTTCTGCCTCGAGACAAAATACATCAAGTTTTCCGTCAGATGCGGTCACTGGTGGATGCAGCCGGTGAAGCTGATCGCGGGGGCCGGGGTCCTTATGGGGCTGAGAAGCGGTCTCAAGATCCTTCTCGGAACTTCTCCCGCTGCATCGGCACTAAGATACTTCGCCATGATCATCTGGGCCATGCTGATATATCCCATGATAATCGCCGCGATACAGAAGAGGAAGGGGGTTTGCGATGAGACTGATAAGCTGGAATGTTAACGGTCTGAGGGCGTGTCTCACCAAGGGCTTCACGGATTCCATGAAAGACCTGGACGCCGACGTAATATGCCTGCAGGAGACGAAGATATCCCCCGGACAGGCCGAGACGGGCCTGGAGGGCTATCACGAATATTTCTGCTGCGCCGACAAGAAGGGCTACTCCGGCACAGCGCTGCTCACCAGGCAGGAGCCCCTTTCGGTCACCTACGGCATGGGTATCGACGAGCACGACCACGAAGGAAGGCTCATCACCGCGGAATACCCGGACTTTTACCTGGTGTGCGTATATGTGCCCAACTCCCAGAGGGAGCTGACGAGGCTCGATTACCGTATGAAGTGGGAGGACGATATGCTCTCCTACCTCAAGAAGCTGGAAGAGAAAAAGCCCGTAATCATGTACGGCGACCTCAACGTGGCCCATAAGGAGATAGATCTGAAGAACCCGAAGACGAATACCCGCAATGCCGGCTTCACCATGGAGGAGAGGGATAAGTTCTCGGTCCTTCTGGACAATGGATTCATAGACACCTTCCGGTGGTTCTATCCGGACCTGGCGGGGGTGTATTCCTGGTGGAGCTACATGTTCCATTCCAGGGAAAAGAACGCCGGATGGCGCATCGACTACTTCGTCGTATCCGAAAGCCTGAAGGAGAGGCTGACGGAAGCGAAGATACATACCGATATCATGGGCAGCGACCACTGCCCCGTGGAACTGGATATCACGGACTGAAAATCAAACGGGCACCGCTTTGAGCGGTGCCCGTCCTGTATTCGTCAGAAAAAGATGCCGGCTTCCTCCGCAGAATCGGTAACGGAGGCCTTTGCGACCCGGCTGGCCGCCTCCGGCAGACCCAGGAAAAAGAAGGTATAGGCCATGTCCATGGTAAGGCCCCTGCGCCTTTCCATCTCGACCAGGAGCTCCCCGTCTTCGATATGGGCACTTCTGAGTTCTATCCTGTTGGAGCCGCTGCGCTCGTCGCTGAAAAATACCGCGGCGCCGGATCCCTGGGATGCAGCGCTGTCGTAGGCGTCCCCCAGCACGGATGCGTATTCGTCCGGAATGCCCACAGTGCTAAGGAGCCCGTCGAAGGATGCCCTGTCGGGGCATATCTTCGAGAACATGCTGCCCTCTCCCCGGACGTTGACCAGAGGCGTGTCCGAAATTCGCGAAAAGCGCTCGAAAAATTCTTCATCGGGCGATATGAAGATCCTTACCGCATTCAGTGTCAGTTCCATAGATATTTCCTCCCTCATACTCTGTTGATGGCAATGGGGCTCATCCTGAGCTTTTCCAGCGTCAGCCCGAACTCGCTTTCGTCCCCCGATGTGTACAGGGTTATGTCGCTGCCGTCGTTGTCGTAGTTCAATAGGTCCGTCTCCCTCAGATAATCCCTGAGCATCTCCACCTGGCAGGCGGCCGGGTCTATCAGGTTAAGGAAAGGATATACCGCGTTGATCTCCTCCTTGATGATCGGGAAATGGCTGCAGCCCAGGATCAGCTTCGTGATGGAAGGATCCTCCTCCAGGATCGGGGAGATGCATTCCCTGATCTTTTCCGTCAGAAGCGACGTGTTCATCAGCTGCCGGTCGATGATTTTCGGAAGGGACGTGCTGGCGCTGGTGATCAGCTTTATCCTGCCGCCCGCCTTCTCGTTGGCCTTTTCATAGGAAGCGCTCTCCACCGTGGCCCTGGTGGCGATGACACCGACGCTCTCCCCGTCCTCACAGACGGAGGAAGCGGCCCTGATGCCCGCGTCCACTATGCTTATGAGCCTGACGTCGGAGTGAAGGTCCTCTATGAAGGTGCTGATGGTATTGCAGGCGAGAAGGATCGCCTTGACTCCCCTGTCCTCCAGATAGCGGATCATGAACTCCGCCAGGCTGACTATCTCCTCACGGCTGCGGTTGCCGTAGGGCATATTCTTTGAATCACCGAAATACATTATGTCTTCGTTCGGGAGGCTGCGCTTGAGCTGCTTGGCCACGGTAAGGCCGCCCACTCCGCTGTCTATGACTCCCACTGGTGAATATTTGTCCATTTCAGATCGTGCTCCCCGTGTCGATATCGTACAGATCGACACCGTAATAGTATATGTAATCCTCCACTGCCTCGGAAGCGGCCCTCTGCTGGGCCGATGGGCTGTATACGAAGGAATCCCCGAAAAGCTTCCTGTGCAGGTCCGCCGCCATGTCCGTGAGGGTCCAGGGCACCAGCACCTGCATGTCGTCGTCCACGATGCCCATTTTTATGTAGTCCTCGTCGCACAGCGAGTATGCCGTCAGGCTCTTCGAGCCCCTCAGCACCGTCCACATCAGCTCGTAGATCTCCGCGTTGGTGAAATTCGTGGTGATATGGGGCCCCATGGCGTCCATCACCCTGAGCAGGATCCTTACGTTCTTCGAGGACACGGCCCCCATCAGCTTCTGGAAGATCTTGTTCATCAGTATCCTCTGACGGGCGGTGCGGTCGAAGTCCGAATTGCCCAGGTAACGCATCCTCGCGTAGGTCAGGGCCTGACGTCCGTCGCACAGGTGCGTGCCCGCATACTCCAGGTAGGGGGAGAAGGTGCCTCCGAGGCGCCAGTTTATGTCATCGAGAAGCCGGTTCAGCTCCAGCCTTTCCTCTTCGTTGACGGTCAGTTCCACCCCTCCCAGGGCATCCACCAGATCGCACATGGCCTCCATGTCGATGGTCACGAACTTGGAAATGTTCATGTCCAGGTTCATGTTGAGGGCCTTCACCTCCAGGGCGTCCTTTCCGAAGAAGTACCCGCTGTTGATCTTGTAGAGATCCTCGAAGCCGGGCAGGGGCACGAAGGTGTCCCTCTGGACGCTGACCAGCTTCATGTCTCCGGTGGAGCGGTTGATGGACAGTATCAGGATGCTGTCGCTTCGCTGATAGCCGCCGTCCTCCACGTCCTTGCCGAACAGGGCGATGTTTACCGTATTCGTACCCTTCAGGGCATCGTATGCCTCGTCGCTGATGTACAGATCTTCACGGCTGGTGCCTATGTCTATGCGCTCCAGGCTGTCCAGGGCGGCCTGTACCCGGTGATAAGCCTTCGTGCCCGCCACTGCCCCGAGGGCAGCGGCGGCGACGAGCACCAGGACCAGAGCAAGGCCCAGCTTCCTGAAGAAGGAACCCTTCCTCCTTCTTTTCGTCCGTGCCCGGTTTCTGTTATTCTTTTCGCTCTTTCTGAAGACGATCTGCGTCCTGGTTTTCAGGCGCCCGTCCTCATCCCTGTACCGGCGTTTCCTCAGCAGTATCTTCATGGCTGTCCCTGTAACTCTCTATGGTCTCCTTGAGCTCTTCGTAGGCCCGCTCCACCACGTCGTTGACGATGACGTGATCGTACATGTCCCTGCGGTCCATTTCCGCCTGGGCCCGGGCGATCCTTTTCTCCAGCTGCTCGGCGCTTTCGGTATGCCTGTCGTAAAGGCGTTTTTTCAGCTCCTCCAGGCTGGGGGGCATTATGAAGATCAGCACGGCCTGGGGGTTCTTTTCCCTCACCTGCTCCGCGCCCTGGACGTCTATGTCCAGCAGCACGTCATAACCATGATCCGTCAGATCGTCCACGTAGCTTCTCAGGGTCCCGTAACAGTTGCCGAAGCTCTCTGCGTGCTCGTAGAAGGCGTCCCTTTCCACCAGCTCACTGAACTCCTCCCGGGAAATGAAAAAGTAGTGGACGCCGTTCTCCTCGCCCTCTCTCGGGCCGCGGGT
>JAGACT010000043.1 GCA_017613995.1 Eubacteriaceae bacterium | reverse complement strand
GGCGTTCATCAGGGTCTCCGGGATGTACTGTCCCCCGTGTTCGCCGAAGCGTCCTTTGTTATTGCTCATTTTTTCCAATCCTTTCCGATGCGGCCCTTACAGCCAGTACGAACCGCCTCATTTTGTCCCGGTCCTTAAGACCGTCCGTTTCTATTCCGCTGGAAACGTCCACGGCCCAGGGCCTCAGCTTTTCCACCGCTTCCGCCGCGTTGTCCTCTCCCAGGCCCCCCGCCAGAAAGTAGGGACGGGGAAAGTCCGAAATGATATCCCAGTCGAAGGCTTCCCCGGTGCCGCCCCTGCCGTTGTCCAGAAGGACGTGGTCCGCAGGACATTTCATGGCCGCTTCGAGATCCTCCCTGCCGCTGACTCTGAATGCCCTGATAAGGGGCCTGTCCGTCAGGGAGCGAAGACGCGAAATGTATTCGTCGTCCTCGTTTCCGTGCAGCTGGGCGATATCTATGATACCGTCCCCGAGAAGCTCCGCCACCCGAAGGGGATCCTCGTTCACGAAGACTCCCACTGCCCTGATGGAGGGATCCAGCTCTTCCTTCAGTTTTTTCGCGGTCCCGCTATCCACGTACCTCCTGCTGGAGGGGGCGAACACGAATCCTATGTAATCCACGGCCAGTTCATTGGCCCACTGTATGTCGCACCCACGGCTCAGGCCGCACAGTTTTATTTTCGTCATGACGTACCCCTCAGTTCGTTCAGCTTGGCGATCCTGTCCTCCGCGCACATCAGGGCTTCTCCCACCAGCACCGCGTCGGCTCCCATGCTGCGGGCGGCTTCCACGTCCGATGCGTCCTTTATGCCGCTTTCGGAAACGAACAGGATATTTCCGGGAACGGACTCTCTGAGCCTCAGGCTGGTGGAAGTATCCACGCTGAAGTCCCTGAGGTTTCGGTTGTTCACTCCTATGATCCTGGAGCCCGCTGTGAGGGCCTCTTCCACCTCTGCCCCGTCGTGGGCCTCCGTCAGGGCCGACAGCCCCAGGCCGTCGCAGATAGCGATATAATCCCTCAGACGGGAGCTCTCCAGGATGGAGCAGATGAGAAGCACCGCGGAAGCTCCCAGAAGCTTCGCTTCGTACAGCATGTATTCGTCCACGGTGAAATCCTTTCTGAGGCAGGGGAGGTTCACGGCAGATGCTATCCTTGATAGATGTTCGTCGCTTCCCAGAAACCACTTCGGTTCCGTCAGCACGGAGATGGCCCGGGCCCCTCCCCGGGCGTAATCGGAGGCGATCTTCATGTAGGGGTATTCAGCGGATATGAGTCCCTTAGACGGGGAGGCCTTCTTGCATTCGCAGATGAAGGATATGCCTTCTCCCGAAAGAGCCTTCTCGAAGGGGAAATCCCCCTTTGGGAGCCTGAGTGCCTCCCGGGATATCTCCGACAGGGGCCGCTCCTTCTTTTTTTGCTCCACTCTCTGTCTGGCGTGCTGCGCCAGGCTCTCCAGTATGTCCATCAGTTCCCCTCCGGGCGGTTGCTCACTTCGATGATCTTCTCCAGGGCCGCCGCGGCCTTTCCGCTGTCCACCAGTTCTCCCGCCAGTGCTACGCCCTCTTCCATGCTCTGGGCTTTCCCGTTAAGGTACAGTCCCGCTCCGGCGTTCATCAGAGCGGCGTTGCGCTTGGCCCCCCGTTCCCCGGCAAGGATCGAGCGGGTGATCTGTGCATTCTGCTGGGGAGTGCCTCCCACGAGGTCGCTCTTTTCACAGCGTTCGAAACCGAACTCCTCCGGTGTTATGATGCGGGAACGGAACCACCCGTCCATGAATTCGCAGATCCTGGTGGGGGCCGACAGGCTTATCTCGTCAAGCTTGTCCATGCCGTAGACCACCATTCCGCGCCTGACTCCCAGGTTTATCAGCACCTGGGCCAGGGGCTCCACCAGGTAGTCGTCGTATACTCCCAGAAGCTGGGTCTTCGGGCTTCCCGGGTTGGTCAGGGGCCCCAGGATGTTGAATACGGTACGGAATCCCAGTTCCTTTCTTATCTCTCCCACGTACTTCATGGAAGTGTGGTACTTCTGGGCGAAGAAGAAGCACATGCCCGCCTCCCGGAGCATCTCCACGCACTTTTGCGGGCTCTGGTCGATGTTTACTCCCAGGGCCTCGAGGCAGTCAGCGGTGCCCGAAAGGGATGAAGCCGCCCTGTTGCCGTGTTTTGCCACCCTGACACCTCCCGCCGCGCAGATGATGGCGGCGGTGGTGGAGATGTTGAAGCTGTGGGCGTCGTCCCCGCCGGTGCCGACGATCTCGAAGATATCCTTGCCCGTGTCCACGCTGACGGCATGGTCCCTCATGGCCGCGGCACAGCCCGCTATCTCGTCGATGGTCTCCGCCCTGGCGCTTTTGGTGGACAGAGCCGCCAGGAACGCGGCGTTCTGGGTTGGGGTCGTCTCCCCCGACATGATCTCGTTCATGACGCTGTAAGCCTCGTCATAGGTAAGATCCCCCTTGTTCACGATTTTTACGATCGCGCTTTTGATCATTTCTCTTTCCTCCTTTTGTTTGTGTCCCGTCAGAGGATGAAAAAACGTCCCTGACAGAATGATCTGTCAGGGACGAATAACAGACTTATCCGCGGTGCCACCCTGATTTCACGGTGTGATCCGTGCCCTTGACGGGATACCATCATATCCCCGGCAACTGACGTATGCCCCACGTCGCACCATACTCCGCACCGAAATGCGTTTCCATGCGCCCTCAGCGGTCCATTTGACGGTTTGTTTCCTGCCCGATTCTCAGCATCGCGGGCTCTCTGTGAAGGCATCGCCGCCGTTATCTCCGCTTCAACGGTTTAGCAGATTAAAATTGAAATCAGTTTAACACTCCCGGGGGCGTATGTCAATACTTTTTTTTCAATTGGACCGCTCACGGTGCCGTTCACGGGCGAAATGACCGGCTCTCTCCCACATTTCACCGCGGAAAACCGGGCGGCTGTGATATAATCAGAATGATATTTGTCTTTTAACGGAGAAACCAATGAACAGAAGAAAGCGTAAAATGTCGGTCAACGTGATCGGATCCGTCGTAATGATGGTGACCGTGTTCGCGATAACCGTCAGCGTCATAGGCTTTTTCAGCTTTACGGAAGCTTTCAAGAAAGAATACGCCGAGAGCACCTATCACATGGCGGACACCGCCGCGTCGATAGTCAACGGCGACAACGTGGAAAAATACCTGGCAGGCGAGGAAGAAGAGGAGTACCTGGATGCCAAGGAAAAGCTGGACGGCTACTGTTTGAAGATGCATGTTTCCATCGTCTACGTCATCGCCGTGGACAGGACCGATTACGGCAGCTTCGTCTCCATCTTCAATTCCATCAACAATGCGGTGGACGATACCAGCTACAGCGAATGGGAGCTGGGATATGTAAGAGAGACCACCAACGATGAGTACCGGCAGAAGTACCAGGCTCTGTACGAGCAGCAGGTGCCCTACGAGACCGTATACAGGACGAAGACCACCGACGGGCTGCATCCCCACATAACCACCCTGGTGCCGGTGAAGGATTCCTCCGGAAACGTGGTGGCGCTCATGTGCATACAGCGGCCCATAAGGGAACTGACCGACGCCAGGAAGCCCTACCTTATCAGCATGGCATCTTCCGCCATCCTTCTCGGAGTGATGGCTATCGTCTATGCCCTGGCTTTTCTCAACACCAACGTGGTCAACCCCGTCATAAAGATCTCCGGGGAAGCCACCAGGTTCGCCCGGGAGAACGTTCTGGGCAGGGGCATAGGCTCGGTGGGCAAGTACACCGAGCTCAACGATCTGGCGGATTCGATCTTCAAGATGGAATCCGACATGGTCAGCTACATCGAAAACCTTACCAAGGCCACCGCCGAAAGGGAGAGGATCGACACGCAGCTGGCCCTGGCCAGTGCCATCCAGGATAATTCCATACCCACGGATTTCCCCGCCTTCCCCGACAGGACGGATTTCGACATCTACGGGTCCATGACCCCCGCCAGAGCGGTTGGAGGGGATTTCTACAACTTCTTCCTGATAGACGACGACCATCTGGCCATTTACATCGGGGACGTGTCCGACAAGGGAATCCCCGCCGCCCTGTTCATGATGGTCACAAACATCCTCATAAGCGACCGTACGTACATGGGAGGCGATCCGGCGGAGATCATGCGTTTCGTCAACAACAACCTGTATGCCCACAACAGCTCCGACATGTTCGTGACGGTATGGCTGGGGATAGTGGAGCTTTCCACCGGAAAGGTCATAGCCACCAACGCCGGACATGACGACGCGGTGATCTACAGCAAAAGCGAGGACACCTTCAGGCTGTTCAGAACGAAGCACGGCCTGATCGCGGGAGTCATGCCCGACATGGAATACCGCAACTTCACTTTCGATCTGAAGCCAGGCGACAAGATCTTCCTCTATACGGACGGAGTCCCCGAGGCCACGGACAGCGAAAACAACCTTTATACCATCGAGAAGATGGTGGAGGATCTGAACAGGCTGCGCCATGAATC
The DNA here is from genome assembly GCA_017613995.1 of Eubacteriaceae bacterium. GTDB lineage: Bacteria > Bacillota > Clostridia > Eubacteriales > Anaerofustaceae > RUG14186. The sequence continues at coordinate 339 of JAGACT010000043.1, read as the reverse complement.
CCCCCAGGGGATCCTGGACGGAATCCACAGCTGCGTGAACGAATTCGTGGGGGAGGCTCCCCAGTTCGACGATCTGACGATGCTGTGCATCGAGCTGAAGGAAAAGCAGTAACTTCTTTTAAAGGAGAGATCCATGAATTACTACATAGGAATCGACCTGGGCACGTCGGCCCTGAAGGGGCTTGTGGCTGACCGGGACGGAAACATCGTAAAGATATCCTCCAGGGATTATCCCGTGGAGTATCCCCGGGAGGGCTGGACCCAGCAGGATCCCTCCGAGTGGGAAAGGGCCATGGAGGAGGTGCTGGATGAACTCTCCGACGGCATCCGGGAGGATAT
>JAGACT010000042.1 GCA_017613995.1 Eubacteriaceae bacterium | reverse complement strand
TCCCGTGGGTCCGGCGAATACCGATACCGAGCGCCTTCCCAGGAAATGATCATACATGATCATGGATGCGCACCTGAGGGCAGCCTTCTGGGAAACGATGCTTTCCCTGAGGTATTCGTATATCTCCGAAGGTCTGACACAGCCCTCAGATTCATGCATAAGGCTCTGTGCGGGTCCTTCATCCTTCCTCATACCGGTTTCCGGAATCACCCCTGCTCTGACATCATCGATCTTCCCCCTCATCCTGACTCCCCCGGAGGGACTCACCATGGTGCACTCCGCCAGCACCTGGGAGAGGCTGTCCAGTGCCTTCTGAGTGACAAGGGTGGAACTAAGGGCGTTTATCAGCACATCGGAAGCGGACAGATCCTTCTCCTGTCCCCAGAAGGAAGACAGCTCGCAAAGGTCCGATTCCAGCTCTTCCCTCTGCCAGAGGGGCATCCGGGAATGTTCGCCGCTGAGTTCCATTATATCGAACAGTTCCGAGGGAATACCCAGCATGACCTCCCCGTTTCCTTCGATCACCAGTTCCAGCGTGTCCTTCCAGAATCTCTCAGCCGTGGAGAATCTTTTCATAGCTCCCGATCCCCTTTCATCGTATGTTTTCGCTGAAAAAGCATCACTGATACCCCGTTTTACGCCGATCATCCCGTTTTCGGAGACAAAAAAAGCCCGGATCGATAATGACCGGGCCCCGCGCGGCATTTCGCGGAACAAAACCAAAGAAACAATAAAGCCCTTCAGTCATCTATCAGGTAGTAAATGCCTTTTCTCTGATAATATACTACTCAAACACACATATGTCAATACGTTTTTAATATCGAACTTATATTTTATACCATTGACCGGTTTTCAGGCCGTTTCCGCATCGAAAACCCATCAGGGAGACACAAAGGCAGGACATTGCCGAGGCATATCCGGCAAGGCCCCGGGCTGCGCCCGGGGCCTTGGTGGTCATTTATCCTTTTCTTCTTTGTCCTTCTGCTTTTTCTGCAGTATAAGCAGCCGTATCATCACGTAGGTGGTAACGACTATACCGGCTATCACAGACTGGTCTGTCGTGGAAAGAGAAATCTTCCCTATCATATGGATCATACCGTACATTGCCCTAATCCTCTTTTATAACGTACTTTCTTGTCTTCCACCTGCCGGAGAGATAATATATGCCTCCGATCCATACAGGAGTGAAGCCGGCAACGGCGTCTCCCCACCAGAAGCCCCTGTATGCCATGCCCAGCACCAGCCCGAAGAACAATCCGGAGCATATGCGGATGATCAGGCCGTCCAGGATGGCTATGATGAAGTTGATCTTGTAGTTTCCGCTTCCGTTCATGAAGGAGTTCATCAGAGCCCTGAAAGCGCTTCCCAGAAGGATTACCACGCAGATGGGCCGGTATTCCATGGCCACCATCATAACATCCGGATCCGACGTGAATATCCCGAAGAAGAGGTTCGGATAGAACACCACCAGGAAGATCAGGAAGCAGTTGCATACGAGGGTGACGGTGAAGGCCGTGAGCATGATCCTCGGTACCCGGTCGTACTTTTCCGCCCCGATGTTCTGTCCCACCATGGCGCTGCCTGCTGTATTGACGCAGTTGGAGAACAGGTTCGAGATGTTCGCGATCTTCGCTGCGATGCCCGCCATGGCGGATACCGTGACGCCGTAGGAATTGATCCAGGAATTGAGGAACACCTTCGAGAACTGTATGGCCGCGCTCTTGAGGGCCATGGGTATGCCCAGCTTTACCAGAGGAGCGAGCATCTCCCCTTCTATTCTGAAGAATCCCCTGGCGGTTATGTCTATGCTGTAATCCCCGAAGTGCCTGATCAGGTAGATGGAGCTTATGATGAAGCTGAAGGCCTGGGAGAACACGGTGGCTATGGCCGCGCCGAAGGCTCCCATGTGAAGGTAGATCACCAGGATGATGTCCAGTATGATGTTCATCAGGGCTGAGATGGATATGAAGATGAAGGGATGCTTGCTGTCACCCATCCCCCTGAATACCGCAGCGGTGGCGTTGTAGCCGTAGATGAACATGAGTCCCACCATACAGGTGGAGGCATACTTAAGAGCCTGTTCGAAGCTCTCCGGAGGGCAGTTCATGAGGTTCAGGATGGGTATCCTCACACTGAGGCATACGACGCTCAGGCCGATGGAAAGGACAGCCAGGAAGCTGAAGAATGTACCGATGAGCCTGCCTAACTTCCTGTTCCAGCCGGCTCCTATGTACTGGGATATGACCACGCTGGCCGCGTTGCAGAAGCCCATGGCAAAGTAGGTGAGGAAGTTAGTGATGTCCCCTCCCACGGAGACAGCCGAAAGGCCCGCCTTTCCCGCGGCATGGCTGACGATGACCATATCGGCCGTGTTGTAAATGATCTGCAGCAGGTTGGACACGAAAAGAGGTGCCGCGAACCTGAGCATCTTTCCGGTCACGTTGCCGGTGGTAAAATCCTGTATTCCCTTTGACTCCGCCATATCTGACTCCGAATACCCTGTAAAAAACTAATAAGATATTTTACCACATCGAAAGCCCGTATGATAAGGGGCAGTGAAAATATCCGTGAATTACACCCGATGCGGGCGCATAAATATCATGACAGGTAAGCCGGGAAACGCCATCTGAGACTGCGGGAACGCAGCCCCGTACAGCACACTGACCGGCAGATCGGCAGCAGGATCCGGCATATGCCTCATTTCACTTGACTGAATATATTTGTTGTTTTATAATTATGCTGTTTCTTTTTAACATTGACCCGGAACAGGAGGATCCATGGAATACATAGAACGCAGCATAACGCCGTACATCAAAGCCGCGGCCGATAATTTCAAAGCGGTCCTGGTTACGGGCGCCAGGCATACGGGAAAGACCACTCTTCTAAGAACCCTTTTCCCCGACAGCAAATACGTGAGCTTCGACGATCCCTTTATCGAGGATCAGGCTGTCAGAAGCACCGAATCGTTCATGTCGTTGAACCGGCCTCCCGTGGCTTTCGATGAGATCCACAGGGTACCGGAGCTGTTAAGGTACATCAAGATGGAATGCGACAGCCGCTATGAGTACGGCCTGTACTGTCTTACGGGCTCACAGTCTTTCGAATCGATGGGAAACGTTACGGGATCCCTGTCGGGCAGGGTATCCGTCTTCGAACTGTCCGCGCTGTCTCTGAGGGAGATCCGGAAAGATCCCTTTTCCGAGCCCTTTCTTCCCACGCCGGAGTATGTGGCAAAAAGAGGGAAAACAGCCGCAAAGCCCGGGAACATCTGGCAGATAATCCACAGAGGCGGCTATCCCGAACTGTACGGGGATCCGGCCCCCGACTGGAGGCAGTTTTACGCTGACTGCGTCAGGACATATCTGGAACGGGAGGCGCGTGAGATGGCCCATGTAAAGGATCCCGGATCATTTCTGCGGTTCATGACCGCAGTGGCTTCCCGGACAGGACAGGTGGTAAATTATTCCGATATCGCCCGTGAGACAGGGCGGGATCCCGCTACCATCAGAAACTGGATAAGAGTCCTGGAAGCCACGGGCATCATTTATCTGCTAAAGCCCTGTTCCCCTTCCGTACTGAAACGGGGCACGAAAACTCCCAAAGTATATTTCCGGGACACGGGGCTCGTCTCCTACCTGACGGGATGGCTCACTCCCGAAACACTGGAACACGGCTCGATGGCAGCAAATATGTTTGAGACATTCGCCGTATCCGAAATCCTTAAGTCCTATTCCAACCAAGGAATCGATTACCGTTATTGTGTATCCTATTACCGGGAAAGAGAGTCCGCTAAAGACGGTGAGGAAAAAGAGCCCGGCAGCGGCATCGATCTGATCATAGAGGAAAACGGCACCCTCTATCCCGTAAACATAAAGAAAGGCAGCACAGATCCCGCCCGTGCCGCCGGATCGTTCCGGATCCTTGATAAAGCGGAAGGCAGAAAACGCGGTAAGGGTGCCGTGATCAGCCTGTGTCCCGCCCCGGGAATGATCCGGGAAAACGTTCTTGAACTCCCCGTCTGGTATATCTGATCCGGCGCCGGGGCCACTGACCGGGTCCGGAAAAAAATTCTCCCGGACGATACATGGCTTCGCCATGTCCGTCCGGGAATGTATGTTTATGATTCAGTTTTTAATGATGTCCGAATACAGATCCGCGGAGTATCTGCCCTCTTTGTAGAGGCGTCTGAATTCCTCGGTGACGGTCGCCTTGTCCTCGGCGTAGGTGACTCCGAACCAGTGATCGTCGGATGTGAGAACATCCACCTTACACTTGCCCTCTTTAAGAAGTTCATCCACTATGATGGGCAGAAGATATTCGTCCTTGAGAGGATCGGTCATCTTCTGCTTGAATACTGGGAAGCCCTCTTCCAGGACCTTCACGAACTCGGCCGGATACATCCAGAAGTTCATTGATACGGTGGACTCCACGTCTATCACCTTATCCCCGCTTCTGGCCCCCTCGGGGGTCTTTTCTATGTTCTTGGTCTCGTCGATGCCCACCAGGACTCCGTTATCCACGCTGCAGATGCCCCTGGTGACTCCTCCGTTGTCGGAAAGGGTGTTCTTGAGGATATATCCCACCAGGCCGTAGCGGTCCGGTTCCTTCATGGTCTCGAGGTATCCGCTGGCCTGAACGAAGGCCTCGGGCCCGTAGTAGTCATCGGCGTTGATAACGCAGAAGGGGCCGTCCAGCACGTCTTTGCAGCACAGGACCGCCTGGCCCGTGCCCCAGGGCTTTTTCCTTCCTTCCGGCATCTCTCCCGGTGTCTGCATGACATATTCCCACTTGACGCCCAGGGCGCGGAACACCTTTTCGTTCCTTCTTCCTATGACTTCCTCGAAATCCTCGAAGATCTCGTTTCTGATGATATAAACTACCTTGTTGAAGCCGGCCTTTATGGCGTCATGTATGCTGTAGTCAATGATCAGCTCGTTATTGGGACCGAATCCTTCCAGCTGTTTGATGCCCACCCCGTAACGGGATCCAATACCGGCCGCGAGTATTACAAGTGTCTTATCCATTTCTCCCTGCCTTTTATTATTTCGTTTCTCAAAACAAACGCCCGGCTTTCCTGCTCGGACAGTTTGATTGTATCATAATTAATTAAATTAAGCAACCTGTGGGAGCAAAGCCCCGCAGGTTCGAAAAAAGCGGACTATATCCGAATGACCTCCCTCTGAGAAAGGGGTTCCTCCTCTTCGAAGATCTCACGGTACTGCCGCCTCTCCTCCTCCAGCAGTTCCTCCAGTTCCGATACGGCTTTATCGGTGTATCCGCTCATGTCACCTAAGGTGCCTGAGCTGCCGTCCTCACCGGATTCGGTGAGGATGCTTTTCAGTTCGGAAAGTATATCGTTCTGGGCTCTCAGGGAAGAATTCTCCGTGAGAAGCTTTTCATACTCTCTGTCGAAGGAGGAAAGAAGCTGCTGTCTCTGCTGCGAAAGCAGTTCCTCCGAAAGGGAACCAAGACCGCTTACGGTTTGAGCAAGGCTTTCGTTTCTCCCGGACAGGATGTCCATGAGGTTATATAATCTCTGTTTATAGGAGATATCACCGTCGATGGTGAGGGAGGATCTTAAATCGGTAAGGAACTCCTCCGAAGAAGCCAGTTCCCGCTTAAGGGACTGTTCCAGGACCTCCCGCACCTGAAGTTCGCTCTCCTTTCTCTCCAGCTCCCTGAACAGCCTTCGCTGGCTTATGCCGAAAAGCTCGTAGGCCAGGGATACGTCCTTCATCGAGTCTGCCAGGAGGCTCTCCGACAGCTTCTCGCGGGAGCTGATCTCGGAAAGAAGGGGCTTATACAGTTCATAGGCCTTCGCGGCCTGAAGAAGGCTTTCGTAATCATCCCGGCTAAGGATCATTCCTTCTTCGCTCTGCCGGGCGTTTATCTCAGAGACCTCTTCACAGTGTTCCATTGCCCGAAGGAGCTCATCCCTCTTCTCCTCCAGCTCCCCGACCTCCTTTTTAAGGGTCCTGATCTTCAGCTGCAGCACCGTGAGGTCCCCTTCCCCCCTGACGGCGTTTACCGCCACGTTCACGGAAAAGCCCATGGCTCTGTCCAGATAGTCCTTCATGTCCCAGTGGAACTGCCCCAGGGTGCCGTAGGGAATGCACTTTGAAGCGTTGATCCTCTCCTGTTTTTGTTCCTCGTCGTATACAACGGGAACGAAGTTGTAATGCATGTGGGGAACGGCTGCGTCGTAGTGCACCCAGCAGGAG
>JAGACT010000041.1 GCA_017613995.1 Eubacteriaceae bacterium | reverse complement strand
TTACCATTTGTATTGCACTTGGCGATAGCTTCATAATACTCAGCCTGAAATCTCTCTATATGACTATCTGAGCATATCTGCCCTGGCTCTTCTGAAGGACCATTCCGTGTATACCTCCAGCATGAAAGGCATAAGGCAGAAGAGAGCGTAGGCTGTGTAGAAGATATAGGAAACAAAGCTCACCGGATTCCACATGAGCCTCGGATCGTAGATCATCACCGTCTGCCTGAGCATGTATCCCGCCATGGTAACGGTGATGAAGAAAAACATCACTATGACATAGAGCCTGTCACGGTAGTCGAAACGGTAGATGGAGAAGGCCGTCCTTCCCCTGAGGGTACTTCCCCGGGAGCGCATGGAATCGGAAAGGGACCTGAAGGTGCCTATGAGCCAGGTGATGAGGATCGAAAAGATATTCACCGCGTTCACTGTCCTCCTGAAGATATTTCCCTGCCCAATGGCCCTTCCTATACCGGCCCTGGCGGTGTTGATCTTCCTTGCTTCGCTGACGCTCCTCGGGACCATCCTTAAGATAATGGATGCAGCGAGGCTCAGCCTAGGGCTCAGAGCTCCGAGAAGATACACCACCTTATCTGTGGTGAAGACCGAAAAAACGCAGGTGGACCATATCATGACGCCCGCTATGATAAGGCCCGTCACCAGGCCGTACACCGCGCTCTCCAGAGTCAGCCTGTTCCCCACGAAGTTCACGGCAAGCTCAGTCATCCCGAAATGATGATAGCTCGCGTAGTATGCCGCGTAAATGAACGCAAGGGGGATGAGGGCCAGCTCAAAGAACAGGGCCTTAATGCGGTTTCGCTTCACGCTGTAGATACATGCGCACAAAAATGATATGACAAGATAAACGATTTCGAAACCATAAGGTTTATATGTAATACTTGACTTTATGATCTTTACTGTATATACTATAAAGAAAGATTGGAGGTATTGAATATGGCAGTAAAGGCGTTGAATTTCAAGATGGAAGAATCAGACATTCTCGATTTGAAGAGTGTTGCGGAAGTATACAATATGTCTATGACAGAAATTATCCGAGAAGCAATCAAAGAATATGTTGAAGAATTGAAAAAGGATCCATTTTACAGATTGACAGTTAATGTTCAGGATGCTTCCGCTGATGAAACAGAAGAAATTCTTGCCGAGATAGACAGCTTGAATGATGACGACCTGTCCATCGCCTCTGCAGAACACATCGCAATATAAGGAGAGGCACTTGATGGGTATTGAGTATGAAATCCAATACACTAAAGCGGCGGACAAGTTTTTGAGGACCCACGAAGATATTCGTGAGCAGTTTAAAGAAGCTATTAAGGAACTGCTTGTGGGAGAGCATCCTGAGAAAGTCGATGTGAAACGCATAAAGGGGAAGCGGAATGATTACTACAGGATCAGGCTCGGAGATTACCGTGTTGTATATGCTCTAATCAATGGAAGAATTGTTGTTGTAAATACGCTTCTCGCTGGACCACGAGGAGATATTTACAAGAAAATGGGTGGATTGAAGTAAAAATAAGGTCGAAACAACGACATCGAAGTCCCCACCACTGCGCAGGCGGTTGGGGGGGCTTCACTGCTTATGATATGACTCGCTGAACATATCTGCCCGGGATCTTTTAAAGGACCACTCCGTGTAAACCTCCAGCATGAAGGGCATCAGGCAGAAAATCCCATATGCCGTATAGAAGATATAGGAAACAAAGCTCAAGGGTGTCCACATGAGCCTCGGGTCGTAGATCATCCTGGTCTGTCTGAGCATATATCCCGCCATGGTGACGGTGATGAAGAAGAACATGGCTATGACATACAGCCTATCCCGGTAATCGAAGCGGTAGATGGAAAAGGCCTTCCTTCCCCTGAGGGTGCTTCCCCGGGAACGCATGGTATCGGAAAGGGACCTGAAGGTGCCTATGAGCCAGGTGATGAGGATGGAAAAGATGCTGACGGCGTTTACGATACGCCTGAAGAGATTTCCCTGTCCAACGGCCCTGCCTATACCGGCTCTGGCTGCGTTGATCTTCCTTGCCTCATTCACTGTCCTGGGCACCATCCTCAAAATGATCGACACACACAGGCTCAGACGGGGGCTGACGGCCCCGAAGAGATACACCACCTTATCGGTGGTAAAGACGGAAAAGACGCAGGTGGACCATATCATGACGCCTGCTATGATCATGCCCGTCACCAGGCCGTACACAGCGCTTTCCAGTGTCAGCCTGTTGCCCACGAAGTTCAGGGCTAGCTCAGTCATCCCGAAATGATGATAGCTTGCGTAGTATGCAGCGTAAACAAAGGCAAGGGGTATCAGGGCCAGGTCAAAGAAGAGGGCCTTGAGACCGTTTCTTTTTACACTGTAGACGCATGCGCACAAAAATGATATGACAAGATAAACGGGATGCACGAAGGCTATCATTCCCGTTATCACACACACGAAATATATGAGATTTACCGCTGGATGGCTCTTCTCAAACCCCATCCGTATCCTCCATCATTCCGTACTGCAGTTTCACTCTTTCCAGCTTTTCCAGTATAGCTTCCCCGAACAGCATAAGCGTCAGGAAGCAGCATACTCCCTGGGTCAGGTTCACGGGGAAGCCCGAGATATACAAGGGAAGTATGTTCTCCCAGCTCAGCACTGAGATCGTGATAAAGACCGACGACGTATCGAGAAGCGGTCCCACGACGAGCACTGTCGCGGTAAAGCAGAAGACAGCCATCACGATGTTCTTCCTTTTGAGAGGGCTGCCTTCCCTGAAGGCAAGGCCTCCCAGAAGTCCCATGACGCCGTAGGCCATCATCTGCCATGGTGTGAAAGGTCCCTGGCCGTAGAAGAAGTCGCTCCCTAGGGCTCCCATGGCTCCCACCACGAAGCCGGTCTCGGGACCGAAGGCTATACCCGAAAGAAGTATCACCGCGAAGGTGGGCTTGAAGCTGGGGATCGGCACGCCGACCCTTGCTATCGTTACGAAGGCCGACATGACCGCCACGGTGGCCAGCTCCCTCGGAGCAGGTTTTCTCTTTTCGAAAGTCATGAAAAACGGAGTCAGGACTTCCACCGCCACCAGGGCGCTCAACAGGTAGTAGCTTCTGCCCGGGAGCCTGATCCCGAGGTATAGAGTCAGGGGTATCAGGATCACAAGAACGAAATAGAGCATGGCTCTTGATCTTTTCATGACCTGTCCCCTCCCCTGTTGAGTCTGTACAATTCCACCACGTCCTCTATGCTCACGGCCATGTCGAAGATATGCCGGCTCATGCGGTTTGCCGCGGTGGTATAGAAGCTGTTGTTGCCGAAGAATCTCTTCGGGCTGTCCGTGGTTATGATCTGTCCGTCGAAGAACATGCTGACCATGTCGGAGTATCTGGCGCAGAACTCCACGTCGTGGGACACCATGACCACGGTGATGCCCTGCTTCTTAAGGTCTGAAAGGATACCCGCGAAGGTCTCCTTGAAGAAGCTGTCCAGGCCCTTGGTGGGCTCGTCCAGCAGAAGTATCCTGGGCTCCGTGAGGAGCACCTTGGCCAGGGCCGCTCTCTGCTGCTCCCCTCCGGAAAGGTCATAGGGATGGGAGTCCATGAGGGAGGTTATCTCACAGAGGGAGGCGACCTCGTTTATCCTCGCTTCGTCCTTTGACATCTCCTCCAGTTCTTCCCTGACGGATTTCTTCACGAAAAGGCTCTTCGGATCCTGGGGCAGCATGGCCATGCAGTGATCGAAAAGCTCTGAGCTCTTATATTTGTCAATCTTCTTCCCGAAAATTTCCACCTTCCCCCGGTATGCGCGGTTTATCCCGCACATGGCCTTCAGGGTTGTGGACTTGCCGGAGCCGTTGCCTCCGACGATGGCATAGATGACACCCTTCGGGATCTCGCAGCTCACCCCGGTGAGGATATCGGGAAGGTCCCTGCCGTAGCGGAACCAGACTTCCTTCATGGAAAGCACGATGTCGTCGGGGGCGTAAACAGGCTCCTTTTCGGGGAGGCTTCTTACGGGAGCTCCCTGGGGGAACTCCCTGTCCAGCCATCCCCTGCCGTCCCTGACGGTAAGAGGACACTCCCCCTGTCCTTCGCAGAGGTAGAAGCTCCTCACGGGAGTGGGCATGGCGTGGAACATCTCGTTGCCTTTAAGATACAGTTCCCTTCCTATGTTTGAAGGCACGTCGTCCTCTATGATCCTGCCGGAGTCCATGACCACGGCCCTGTCCGCGTATGGCAGGATGTCCTCCAGACGGTGCTCCGTGATTATCACCGTGGTGCCCAGTTCCAGGTTTATCTTCCTAACGGTGTCGAGAAAGTCGGATGCCGCTATGGGATCCAGCTGGCTGGTGGGTTCGTCCAGTATCAGCACCTGGGGGTGCATGGCCATGACGGAAGCGAGGTTGAGTAGCTGCTTTTGTCCTCCGGAGAGCTCCGTGACGTCCCGGTGGAACCAGTTCTGTATGCCGAAGTAACAGGCCATCTCCGATACCCTGGCTCTCATGGTCTTCTGGTCGCATCCAAGGCTCTCCAGGCCGAAGGCCAGCTCGTGCCATACCTTGTCCGTCACGATCTGATCGTCCGGGTCCTGCATGACGTATCCTATAAGTTCCGCCTGCTCCCTGTCGGTGAGCTCCCCTATGTCCTTTCCGTTGAATAGGATCTTCCCGCTCCTTTTCCCCGCGGGGGTGAGCACGGGCTTAAGGTGCCTCAGAAGAGTGGTCTTTCCGCTCCCGCTCTTTCCGCAGACCACCACGTACTGCCCTTTTTCAATAGTAAGATCCACTCCCTCCAGGGACTTTCTCCCCTTGGCGGAAGCGTATAAAAAGTTCAGATCCCTGATCTCGAAATGCGCCACTGTAAATCCTCCACCAGATGCATTATTGTAGGTAACATAAGAAATATCCCGTAGGCTGCAAAGCCCGGCAGGCCGGAAGAGCCTATCGGTGTGATGTTCATAACGGGGGTATACTCCGCCGCGGTGCCGCCCTTTGCTATGAGCATTACGACCGCTGTGAACAGCATGATCATCCCTACCGCCATGACAAGGTCGGAGGGGGTAAAACGTATTATCTCATAGCTGGAGCGTTTCCCCGCGCCGTATCCCCTGGCCTTCATGGCGTCCGCCGTGACCGCTCCCCCTTCCAGGGACCAGCTAAGGAGCGAGGAAGCCACGTTCATGCTGTCCGAAGCCTTCTTTTTCATGGGGTCGTCTTCTCCCACGCCCCGGCCTATGGCCTTTCTCGCCCCGGCGATCTGAGCCGTTTTCCTCATCATGTTCGGCACGAGCCTGAGAATCATGGTCAGAAGCATGGACAGGGTGGGTATGAGGCCTCCGAAGAGCACCATGAAGCGGTCCGACGTCATCACGTGATTGAAGCATCCCGCCCACAGAAGCATCACGATGAGCATCCCCGCCACCGCCATGCCGTATACCATGGCTTCGAAGGTATAGGGCCTGCCGAACACGTAGGCCAGTATCCTCTGTCCCTGATGGTTCACCAGGGGATTGAAAAGGGTGATAAATATGAACAGCGGTACCGACAGCACCAGCAGCTTCAGTCCCCTATAACCCTTTATAAGGCAGTAGTAGCTCGAAGCAGCGATCCCGGAGACTATGATGTAGGCGGGATGCATTATCATGGCCCCCAGGCCTATAGCCACTATGAAGAATGCAAAGGTGACCGAGGGATGGCAGCGTGAAAACCTGTCTCTTTCCATCACATGCCGCCTCCCCCGATGTCGGTGCCCAGTCCCACGCAGGTGTACTCCCACATGACGGCGTCCCCGTCGGAAAGGATGTAAGCGCTGGCCCCGTAATTGGGGAACCAGCCGTTCACCTTGAACATCCAGCCGGATTCCGCCCCGCAGTCGAATTCGTAGATATGATTGATCCCTTCCACGTAGAACGCGTCGTACAGCGGGGTCCAGCTGTACTCCATCTGGATGCCGTAGGCATCGCAGGCCCTTTTCGTGGCGTCGAAGGCGCTCTCCCCCTCCGAGAAGGGCACCCTTACAGCTGCCAGGATGACGCCGTCCTCCGGCACGAATTCCTGTTTCTCTACTACGAGCCTGTCCCAGTTATCCAGTATGGTATGGCAGACGATACTTACCGTGCACTCGTACTCAAGGCCCAGCTCCGCCAGGTCGTCCTTCATATTCTCCGCCCCGGCGCTCTCCTTTTCCTCCCTGCGCTTCTCTTCCAGGGCGGTTATGTCATCATCGGAAAAACAGGTCTCGCGTGTGCTGTTGGCGTCCCTGAGCCGGGTTAAGATGAAACGGTCCAGGGATTCTATCTTAAGGGGACCGCTCTTCCTCCCCTGGCCCGTGAGATAATCGGCGGTCTCCCCCGCAGAGATACCCTCCACACTTCCCGCGAACACGTCCAGGGACGCGGAGCCGCTCCTGACGCTGAGGGAAAAGACAGCGTCCCGGGTTTTTATGCTGCCCAGTTCAAAGGAAAGAGCGATCCCGCCTTTCCCGTCGGCAGTACAGAATATCTCGCCCTCCCCCAGGAAAAGGGACAGGGAGCCTGAGAAAGGATCGGTGACGGTCACCTTCGATCTTTCCCCCAGGGCGGCCCCGGTGCCGCTCTCCGTCATCACGAAAGCATAGGCTCCCGGGCCCATGGTGATCACGTCCCCCTTTCTGAGGGGGGTATCCTGTTCCACCGGATAGGTGATGCCGTCCCGGGTCATGTTTATGATCCCCCTGATGTCGGTGAGGACGGCTGCTTCCGCCGTATCGCCGAACCATCCCCGGATGTATCCCACGAAGGCCACGCCCAGTGCCAGGATCACGGCTATGACAGCCACCATCAGGATATTTCCAGCTTTGTTTCTTTTCTTTTTCATAAAGAATGCCCCTTCGGTGCCGCGCTGACGCGGCCCGTCACATTCCTTTCCTTATTATCAGTATCAGTACGTACTCACAGGTACAGACAGTTGACGAAGCGGTAATAAAACCTCCTTAGGAAGTTCCACTTCTGCCTGCACATTTCCTTAACCCTTTCCACGTAGTCCTCCATCTCCTCCCGCGAAATGTCGCTCATCTCATGATCGCTGAACATGGCTTCGCGGTTCAGGGACTTCGCGGCCTCATCCTCCTCGTCGGTGATACTGGCCTTTTGAAGGAGCAAGAGGGCGTAACCGTAGAGCATGGCGACGGCGGACCTGTTGTCCGAAGAACCTATCTTCTCAAGGGCCTTTCTGAGCCTCCTCCTGCGGATGGCGCAGAGGGTGACGAAGGCTGATGCGGCAAGCGCCAGCAGGACATATACGAAGGGCCTTGTGATCTTAAAGGACATCCTGGGGCCCGATACCTCCTCCAGGGGCTGGGGCTGTATGGCGGGAGCGTAGACCAGCTCGTTGTGGGAATAGGCCACGTTTCCTTCGCTGCCGGCCTCCCCCAGCTCGAACTCGCTTTCGTCGACGTAGCCGGGAGTCACTTCAAAGGGGATCCATCCAACGCCGTCGAGGTAGTATTCCGCCCAGGCGTGGGCATGGTATTCGTCGAGGATAACTCTCTGGCCTGAGGAGAGGGCCGAAGCATCCTCCCCGGAAAGATAGTATCCTTCCACGTACCTCGAAGGCACCCCGTAGTAGCGGAGCATCAGGACAGCTGCGGTGGCGTAGGATACGCTGTAGCCTTTGTTCTCCTGCTCGAAAAGGCAGGTGAGGAAGTCGGTCTTGCCGCTGGGGACCGACGCGTTCTCGTCATAGGTGAGCTTTTCGTCCAGCACCTTTAAAATGATCTTTCGTATGTCCGTAAGGGAACGGCTCTTCTCATCCGAATCCAGGTACTTCTTCAGGGTAGCCACGGCGGTGGGGGTTATCTGAAGATATTTCTCATAGACGAAGTCCCGGTACTGCTGTTCGCTGAGAAGGTACCCCTTCGTTTCCTCCGAGGACTGCCTGGCGCTGACAAGATGCTGCAGCGCATACCATTCGGGGATGCTCCCGGGATAGTACTCCAGCACCTCGTAGCGTTTTCCCTCCGTCACCGAGTCCCCTATGAGGGTCGGATCCATGAGGGTATTCACCACCGCAGAACAGGGCATGTAGGCGTACTTTTCGCAGGCGCTGATGTTTTCGATCTCCATCTTTACGGGACCGTCGTTCCCGGTGGCCTCCATGGCGGAGGCTATGCTGCTCTGGGCGAAAAAGCCCCCGTCGTGCAGCCAGTAAAACATGTCGGAATATTCCGCCAGAACTTCGGTATCGAGGCTTTCCCAGGAGGTGCCGGTATAGACTTCCCCCGTAAAGCCCCTCAGATACAGTTTCGACCACTCGTCCGCCGTCACCGCCAGGGCGGGGGCGTTTGAGGGCTCCCATGCGGGAAGATCGCTCAGATACCCTTCCGGCATGGAGTTGGTGTCTTCGTCGTAAACGTACTCGTGGTACGCCCTTTTCACGGAGGAGATCATTCCGTCGGTCCTAAGGCCGGCAAGGAAGAAACCCGAGATGATAATCACGGCACAGAGGGCTGCCGCAGCGGTATGGATCCAGAGGCTGCCTTCCGGACAGGCCGGATCCGCCCTGAGCTGCAGCCTCCTCAGGGCCATCAGGACGAGGGCAGAAGCGAGGATGACCGTCCCCGCGTTAACGCTGAAAAATCCCGCGGCGGTGCCCGCGGCCAGCAGGGCCAGGGGCAGAAGCAGGAATACAGAGGATGATGCCAGGGATGCCTTTGCAATAAAGGCGCACAGGATGAAAAGCATTACCCCCAGCACCCAGTAAACGTCGGAAGCTTCCCCCGTTTCAAAGGCAAGATATATGTGTCCCGTCTTTGTGCTCAGAAAGCCTAGAAAGTCGTTTGTCAGCATGAGGCTGCCGCTTTTGACTTTGCCAAAGAAGGCCGCTGCAAAGACGGCGCCGAGAACGACCGAACCGATAAGGCCCGTGTCCCCGAAACGGCCCTGAAACAGACGGATCATCGCAAGGCACAGCAGCGCCCCGGCCAGAGCGAACACCCAGGGGGATGAATGTATGGACTCAAAGGCCGGTATGAATACCAGCAACATGCCCGTAATGAGCATCGCGGAAAGGATCAGGGGATATCCGATCTTTTCAGTTTCGCCCGTTTCCCTGTATGCCGTCAGCCTGAGGGCTGCGTTATCGTTCCTTTTCATAACTATAGCTCCATTGTCGTAAGCTCTTCAGCGTAGTTTTCCGGCGTGATGCATATGACGGAATCATCCGGGGAGGCTTCACCGTCCAGAGTGATAAGAGTAAGGTTGCCGGAAGCAAACTCCTCGAGTCCCGGAGGTATAGAGGCACACAGGCAAATCACCTTTCCGTAAAGGGCCCTGCCGTAGCGTTCCGTGTATAACTGTACCCCGCTGGGCCCGTCAGAGCCGCAGCCGTCCTTGAACATGGAGGGGATGATCCCGAGCAGGTCCTCCGTGTCGTCCACCTCCTCCATGACGCAGCCCTCCGGAGTCGAGTAGCCCAGGGTGTAGCGCACACCCATGTCGCTTAATACCTGGCAGACGGAACAGAACACCTCCGCCATGGCGTCCGCCTCTGCGGGGGTCACGCTGCGGGCGTTCCTGTCCCAGAACACCAGGATGCTCTTCGCCACGGGAAGGCTGCCGTCCCTGACTATCAGTTTGTCCAGCTTACCGGAAAGCTTCCAGTGCACCTGTCTGAGGCTGTCCTGCTCGGTATACTCCCTGAGCTGGAACACCTCCGACAGATCGTATCCCTTCTTATCGGGGGAATAGGAGTCGTCGTCAAAGGGCGTCACGGGCGGGACAGTGATGTTGATAACGGGCACGAAGGTGTCCGGCAGGATGCTCATCTCGCCCCTGGCGTCGCTTTCGATCCTCTTTAAAAAGAGTCCCGGCCAGTCCGTGATGTATGCTTTCTTTACCCGCGCGACCATGAAGCCGCAGTGCTCCGACTGCAGCATGAAGGAAGCGGTGCTGCGGGAGAGGGGGTTAACGGGAGCCTCCAGGAAAACTTCCCGGACTTCCCCCGTCAGGGAGTTCTGTACGATGACCGTACACATCAGCTTTCCCGCGGGCAGCTTTGCCCCGTTGTCCGCGTTCAGCGTCACCAGGCAGGCCGAGGACTTTGAGGCCGTGGGGGGACAGACGAAGCTCAGAATGATCTTTTTTGATATGAAAATGTTTATTATCGCCGAGACCAGGGCGAGGAGAGGGATACACAGGGCCGTGAGGGCTATGACGGGGCTTTTCGAGAGCACCGCCGTAATCCCGATCACGACAAGGATACCGGCCGTTTTCGCCCATGCGGCAAGGATCTTTTTTCTCATTTACGCGTGAATTCCATTGCTTCGGGCTTCTTTACTTCCTCCAGGGTCTTTTCGCACAGGATCTCGGGGGTGTACTCATGCAGCTTCGCCTTAGCGGATAGCACCAGACGGTGGCAGCACACGTCCCCGAAGACCCCCGCCACGTCATCCGGAGTGACGTAATCCCGGTCCTCCAGGTATGCCGCGGCCTTCGCTGCCCTGATAAGGGCCAGGGCTCCTCTGGGGCTTATCCCCAGGTTTATATATATGTTGTTCCTGGTGGCTTCGCAGAGATCAGTGGCATATTCGTAAACATGGTCCGAAACGTAGACGTTTCTTACCTCCTCCGCGAGGGCGTTAAGAGCCGCTATGTCCGTTACTGCTTCCACGCTGTCCAGAGGATCGCTGTGATGACGGTCCCTCATTATGTCTATCTGGCTCTTCCTGTCGGGGTAACCCATGGAAAGCCGCATGAGGAAACGGTCCAGCTGGGAAGAGGGCAACAGCTGCGTTCCGGCGCTGCCCACGGGGTTCTGGGTGGCCAGGACTATAAAGGGCTCCGGCAGGGGGTAGGTGACTCCGTCCACCGTTACTCTCTTTTCCTCCATGGCTTCCAGCAGTGCGGACTGGGTCTTACTGGAAGTACGGTTGATCTCGTCCGCCAATAGCAGGTTCGTCATCACCGCGCCGGCCTTGTAGGAGAGCTTGCCCGTCTCCTTTTCATACACGGAAAAGCCGATGATGTCGGAGGGCAGGGTATCCGAAGTGAACTGCACGCGCTTCGCGTCCAGTCCGATGGCCCTGGCGAAGGCCATGGCCATCGTGGTCTTTCCCACCCCCGGCACGTCCTCCAGAAGGACGTGTCCCTGTGCCAGGATGGATATGAGGACCTTTCTGACCACTTCTTCCTTTCCTATGATGACCTTGTTTACTTCACTCTGTATTCTCTCAGTAAGTTCACGCATTGTTCTTCCTCCTTTTCATGAGCGCTGCTGCCGCCGCAAGGCAGAGGGCTGCCGCGCCCAGCATGATATACCGGCTATTATTCCCGCCCGGCGTTTTCCCTGTGGGGGCCGGTGAATTCTTCGATAAGGCGATCGGGGTCACTTCCCCGCTGAGATCGTAGATGGGATCTCCCCCCGTCCTCAGGCGGTATACCGCGATCAGGGCCAGCATGGCCTGCTGTGTGGCCATGTAATCCCCCGAGGTCTGGTCCTTCGTGTGGGCGTATCCCCCGTCATCCCGCCGGAAGCCTTCCAACGCCTCAAGGATATTTGTGCCGCCCTTTGAAAAGCGGAGGTCGTTTTCGGGATCTATCCCCAGGCAGCACAGGGTAATGATCACCTGGCTTAACGACTCCGAGGATTCGCTGTCGGTATATGCGTCGGACTTCGCGAAGGTGCAGTTTTCGCTCAGCTGCCCGCTGAGCCATTCGAGGGCGCCGTCCACCGCCTCCCTGACGTCTTCCCTTACGCCGTAGTACGGGCTGAGGGCCTGAAGGGCCATGGCGGTGATGTCCGCGTTGGGGCTTCCCGAAACGAGGCCGAAGGCACCGCTCTCCTCCCGGGAAGAGAGTATCTCGTCTATGATCATGTCCCTGGTGTAGCGGGCCCCCTCGGGCACTTCGAAACCGCCGGAGTCCAGGGCGATAAGGGCGAAGATCCAGCCGTTGAGCCCCTGCCTTCCCAGGGAATCCCCCACGTAGTTGTAGGTGCCGTCCGCCACCAGGTCAACAGGATCGCCCTCTGCATCCGACGAGAAGCAGGTGGGGTCCTCCCCCAGGGCCAGTACCGTCATGATTATGCGGTGGTATTCCGTGGCCCTTACCCGATCGAGGTATCCCTGCTTTTCGTAGCAGGCCCTCACGTATTCCTTAAGACCTTTTAGGTATGTGTCGTAATCATCCTCTATCCCCGCCAGGTGAAAGGCTATGGCGGTCCAGTCGCTGAGGGTGCTGCCCGCGGGCAGCAGATCGCTCTGGGAAAGCAGGTACGTGTCCCCCCTTTCAGCGAAGGCCACCATGCAGTCCCTGGCGGAAAAGATCCTCTCCGCCAGTTCGTCGGGCTCCATGGCGTATACCCGCGGCAAAACATTTATTATCATCACGGCGCAGAGAAGCGCCGCCGCAAATTTCCTTAAAAACTTCTTCATTTTTTCCTCCCGTTTTCATCAGGGCGAGTCCGTCCCGGTCCTATCCAGGGTCACCCTGTAGCTGTCCCCGCACACGCTGCAGGTATATTCGATATAACCGTCCTCCGTCTCAGTGGGTTCGACCCTGTCGGTCTCCCGGTAGCTGTGGCCCGTGGCCTCGAGATATCTGCTTTCGGTCTCCCCGCATACTTCGCAGCGGTAATACGCGTATCCTCCGTATTCGCAGCCCGGTTCGTCCCTTCCCGTCTCGACCCAGCTGTGGCCCGTGGCTTCCAGGACCTCGCTCCTGGTCTCTCCGCAGGCTTCGCAGACGTAATCCACGTGGCCGTCGACGGTACATCCGGGTTCGGTCCTGCCCGTCTCCTTCCAGCTGTGACCGGATGACTCCAGGATCTCCCTGTAGTACTCGCCGCAGACTTCGCAGCGGTACTCGATGTATCCGTCGTTCGTGCAGTCGGCTTCGACCCTTTCCGTTTCCTTCCCGCTGTGGCCGGGGGCGGGGATGGTCTCGCTCTTTTCTTCGCCGCACTTAGCGCAGACGTAGTCCGTGTGTCCGTCCACGAGGCACGTGGCTTCGGTCACTCCCGTCTCTTCCCACTCATGGCCTGCTGCCGGCAGAACTTCCCGGTAGGTCTCGCCGCACATGTCGCAGATGCATTCGCTCCACCCTTCCTCTTCACAGGTAGGCTCCTGCCTTGACTGTTCCTCCCCTTTGTGGGGGATCACGGGAAGGACTTCCTTCTTCTGCTCGCCGCACACGGTGCATTCGTTTATGACGTAACCTTCCGTGGTACAGGTGGGTTCTACCCTTTCCTTCGGGGCGTAGCGGTGGGCAAAGGGTATGAAGCCCCCGTTTATCCACATGCCGCAGTAGGAGGAGTACCTTCCTCCGGTGCCGGAAGTGCCGCCCGCCGCGCCGATATCCTTTCCGTAGGCCAGGGTAAAGCGCAGCGTAAGGGTATCTCCGTCGGAGAGGAAGTATTCGCTCATACCCTTTCCCGGGTAGTAGCCGTTCACCGCGTACACCCAGCCGGAGCCCCTGGTGTAGTCGTATTCGCTCAGGCTGTCGCGGCTTCTGGAATCCAGCCATATGTCTATGCCGTCCCGCTGTATCGCCGCCAGAAGCTCGTCCGGTATCATGACGTATCTCGGGAAGGAACCGGCCCGCTCCAGGCTCCTGAGGTAGAAGCCCAGCTTAACGGTCCCAGCGTAGGTGTAGGAATAACCGTATTCGTCCAGGGCCTTAAGCAGGGTCTCCGCCGCGTTCTCGCCCTTTAAGAGTTCCACGGTTATGGGCTCCTCAAATATGCCCATGCCCACGGTGGTGGCGTCCAGCACCACCGTGACGTATCCGGCGGAGAAGCCGTCGTCTTTATGGTAGTACTGTACTTTCAGTTCCTTATATCTCGAATTGCCTTCGTCGTCCCATGCCAGGACTCCCACCCGGTAATCCCGTACGTTGCCCACGTTGGGCTGCTTGAAGTAGAGCATGTACTCGTAGGTGGGCCTTCCGGTGGGGTTGGTAATGACCGTTCCGTCCAGGGTCACCACGATGTGGTTCGAGTATATCGGTTCGCCCTTGTAATCTGTGGCAGTCACCTGGAAGGTGAAACGGTCGTTTTCTATGTAGCCTTCCCAGTCATCCAGGTTGGTGACTATATCCGGGGGATTGGCCCCGATGACGGGATTGTCCCCGTCCGCCTTTTCCGCGGCGTAGGTGATTATGAACCTGGTGTAGTTTCGTACACCGTTTTTATCTGTGAAGCTTATGTTTATGTAGTTGCGTCCCAGCTGGAGAGTGGTCTCGTAGTTGCTCCCCCTTCCCTTAAGGACCATTCCGTTTCCGGAGTCGCTCTCATGACGGTAGGTCACCCTTATGTTGGCGTTAACCTTCGGATCCGAGTAATACGCGTAGAATTCAAGGGTATCGTCCACCAGTTCAGAAAAGGTGATGGTCCGGCTCACGAGGTCTGTGACCAGCCCGTCCTCGTCGCTTCCGCCGGGATCCTCCCCTCCCGAATTGCCGCCTCCCGAGGGGTCCTCCCCGGTACCGGGTTCGTCGGTGCCGCTCTGTCCCCCGTCGGAGGGCGTGGGGTTATCCTGATTCGGGTCCGCGGGCTGGGGTTCCTTCGGATCGTTCTGCTGTGGAGTATCCGGCTTCTGGGTGCTGTTGCCGCTTTCGGCCGTATCCGGGTTCGGCACGTCGGAATCCTCCCTCGAATCGCTTCCCCCCTGGGAAGACGAATCCCCGGTGGAGGTCTCGTCGGGATTGAGTCCCTCACTGGCGGCCTCCCCCGTGACGGTCTGCATCCCCAGGGGTTTAACCTCCTCCATGGCAGGCCTCTCAGGCTCCACCCTCTCGGAGGGAGCGAAGGCGGCGAAAGCCCCGAATATGAGGGCCGCGACCAGAGCCACAGCTATTATATTTGTAGTATTTCTGTCCATTTGCCCCTCCCGTGACAGCAGGAACCGTCTGCTTTCAGAAACATCTCGAGCCCCCTCCCCTTAAGCGTGGGAGGAGGCCGAGAGCGAGCTGTTCTGTTCTCTCTTTTATCGTTCTATTTCCACTTCGCGTACAGAGTCATGCTCTTTCTGACCCTGTCGTTATCGAAATCCCACTTCTCGGTGAGCTTTTCATCCGCATACCAGCCGTCGAATACCGCCCCGGTTTTAGCCGGATTCATCGGACGTTTGACTTTGCCGTTTATGAACATCCTCTGGGAAGGTATCTTCATGTCCGTAAAGGTCTTGAAGCTCACCGTCTTCCAGCAGAAGAGGAACGCGAACATGGCCAGGGCTAAAAGCCCCACGATACCGTAGATGATGTGGGTCCCGGTGCCCTCCTTTATCTCCTCGGGAGGATTGCCCTCCACCCACTTCGCGTAGAGGGTCATGTTGCACTGGACCGTATCCTTGGCGAAGTTCCACTTCTCGGTAAGGTCGATATCGGAATACCACCCCTCCAGGGTGAAGCCCTCCTTCTTCGGGGTCTCGGGTTCCTTTACCTTCTTTCCGATCTTCACCTTCTGGCTCTCCACCTCGGTGCCGCCGTTGGAAACGAACCTGACGGTGCATTCGTCGGTGATCTTTACCAGTACGTCCTGACAGACTGCCTCATAGGAACCTGTGCCTCCCTTGTTGGAAACGAGGTAGTCGCGGTTGCTGATGACGGAGGCTCCCTCCTTGCCGATTACCTTCAGCTGAAAGCTTCCCACCACCACGTTTGAGGCCCACTCGGTACCGTCACCGTTGTCAACGTAGTTCATGTAGAATTCCCGGTAGGTATCCCTCATGGCTATGTCCGTGGTTCTGATGCCGGAAGCGATAAGCTCGCTTCCCTCCACCAGCTCAAAAAACTCACTGTCATAATGTATCTCATTCTGCATGGCGTACATGGTGTACGCATCGGAGGAATCGGTGCGTTTAAGGGTGAACATTACGGTTATGATGTCCCCTGTCACCGCCTGCTTTTCAGTCTGTCCGTCCACGGTTAGAGCGAACAGAAACTCAGGAGAGTCATCCTCCGCCAGGACCATGGCAGGAGCACAGACCGTGATCATCATCATGATCAGTACCAGACACAGTAATTTCTTCATTCTTTTCATTCTCCTTTTCAACTGACATTTGATCCCTGCACATGCGGCGTATCCTCCCGCAGCACCTGCACGGATCAAACATCATTATCATTCAAGCCTTATAATCCCCTTATAGCCCGTATCCCCCGAAGGGGTACGGGCTGATAAAATGCATTTGTTTCTTACTAACCGGTAATGCCGTTAAGCCGGCAGTCTACCGATTAGCGATAATAAAATTTATGATCATATCAACGTCTTTGGTATCGACGACCATGTCTCCGTTAACATCTGCGCGCAGGAACATCTCCATGTTTACGGTAGAGAAGTCACTGTAGTCGGCGCTGTACATGTTGTAAACCATCTGAGCGTCGTTGGCATCCATGTAGTCGGACTTGTTGACGTCCTTTGCATCATAGTCTATCTTCACAGCTGTTGCCTGTGACGTTGAGACCTTTTCCGCAGCGGCCTCGGGTGAAAGGGTCCCGCCAGTTATCACCAGGTAGCTGTATGCGTCATACTCATCGGACCAGTACATGGCGTTCCCGTCATAGGTGTAAATATACCCTTCTCCCGGTGTTCCCTTTACTGTGACGAGGAACATCTGTGTTCCGTTCAGCGTTACATACTCATGTACGCCGACATCCAGATGGGCGGTCTTTGTCACGTTGATCGTAATAGGACCTGTTACCTTATCCGCATGGATCGTGTAGGTATCGACGTTGCCGTTGGATGTGACATCATAGTCCGAAGAACCGAGGACCGTTCCGTTGACCTTTATTTCAACGGTATAGTCATAGCCTTCTGCCTTGGTAACTGTGAACGTATACGCTTGATTGAGATCTGCTTTTGCGGGTGCATTCACATCTCCGGAAGCACCGTTTATTGTAACTGCAGCCT
>JAGACT010000040.1 GCA_017613995.1 Eubacteriaceae bacterium | reverse complement strand
GATCGCTCTTTATCCTGGAGGCTATGGCGTCCTCTACCTTCTTCTTGCTCCTGGCGATGATGTCGTCGGGCAGGATGAAGCGGTTCTCGTCGTCGAAATGCGAGAGTATCTGCCTTGTCACGTCCCCGATGTCGTATACCCTGTCCGCGGGCATGTCCATGCGCCGCATAAGCATCTCCGCCTTTGCCAGGAAGATATCCACCGCGTCGGGCTTGTCCTTGTTGCAGTAGCCCCTGAGGAACGACAGGTACTTGAGTCCCGCCATGTTTCTGGATATCACGGGCACCAGCAGGTTGTCGGGTATGCTCAGAAGGCTTATGTCCCTTACGAAGCGGTTGACGAAGCGGGAAATGCTCTTGACCGAGGCGTTGCTGAAGGTATACTGCATGCCCCGGAACCGGCCGTGGGCCTTCATCACGTCGTAATAGCCCAGCATCTCGTTGTAACGCATGACTTCCTGGGAGAAGTCCAGCATGCTTCCCAGACCGTCGTGGGGCGCTATGCAGGTGTTGAAGGGATGGGCGTAGTACAGGTCCTTGACGGCGTGGCGCTTCTCCTTAAGATAGATGGTATAAACCTTTTCCGCTCCCAGCTTCAGTGCCAGAGACACGGGGGCGTCCTCGTAGTAGCCGCCGTCTATGTATTCCTCCCCGTCTATCTCACATACCGGGAAAGCCGGGAAAAGGGACGACGAGGCGGTGACCCACTGTGAAAGGGTGCCGGGGGCGATGTTTGACTTGTACATCTCCACGGGCTCCAGGGACGGGTACTTCACCGTCATCAGGCCGTAGTTTATCGGGGACGAGAAGAATCTCTCCTCCGACAGGCACTCCTTCAGCATGTTTTTGAGGGGGGTTATGTCGGCCCCGCTGTTTTTGAAGAAGGTCATGATAGCCTTGGGGATCTGGTCCTTCTGGTCCATCATCTTCTCGATGGAAGAGGACAGTATCAGGCCGTTGTTCATGATGTCGTCCAGGCTCAGCTCATGCCAGAGCTTCTCGGCCATCTCGTAGTTCTGCTGCACGTACATGCAGGCGTTTATGGAGCCGATGGACGTTCCCGTGGCTATATCGAACTTCTTTCCCAGCTCGTTAAGAGCCCTCCAGGCTCCCAGTTCATACGATCCGCGGCTTCCTCCGCCGCCGAAAACTATTGCCTTTTTCATTTCTCACGGTCCTCCCTGAGCATGACGAATCTGAGATGGTCCTCCCACCTGCCGAAGATCCTCATATATTTCTCCGCCACTCCCTCCTGTCTGAAGCCGAGGCGCTTCACTACGTTTATGCTCCTCTCGTTCTTCGGAAGTATATATATCTCTATGCGGTGCATGTCCATCTCGTCGAAGAGTATGTTTATCACCTCACTCAGGGCTTCGTGCATGTAGCCCTGGTGCTGCCAGTCGCGGTCAAGCTTGTATCCCAGCATGCAGAAGGAGCAGTTGCCTCCGAGCATGCCGAAGGCGACCACTCTGCCGATGATCAGCCCCGTTTTCTTTTCGGTGAGGTACAGCGTGAAGCCGGTGGAGTTCTTTATGTCCTCTTTTTCGCTCCTCACCAGGAAACGGTGGTATTCCCGGGTATAGTAGTCGGGGCTTTTCTTATCCTCCCATTCGGAGAAATGCTCCTCGTTCCTTATGTTGAAATCCAGGATGTCCCCAACCATGGACATGTCGCTGGTGGTCAGGATCATCCTTTCTGTCTCGAATGTGTAACGGTTGCTCATAAACATATAAACATCAACTGAAAAAGCCGGAGAATATCTCTCCGGCTGTCTTTACGGTTTCTCAGACGGGATATTCCACGAGGGACTCCACTTTGTATCCCTTCAGCAGATCTCTTCCCTTCAGATCGGTGAGCTCTATGACGGCGACCACCGCGGCCACTTCTCCGCCCAGCTGCTCCACCAGCTTGCAGCATGCCTGCAGGGTACCGCCGGTGGCGATCAGGTCGTCCACCACCACCACCTTCATGCCCTTTTCGATGGCATCCTTATGAAGCTGCAGGGTATCCTTGCCGTATTCCAGATCGTAGGAGACCTCCACTGTTTCTCCCGGCAGCTTGCCGGGTTTTCTTACGGGCTCGAAGCCCTTCCCCAGCTTGTATGCCAGGGCCGTTCCGAAGATGAATCCCCTGGATTCGGGTCCTATTACCAGATCGAAATCCTTCGGGCAGCGCGCCGCCAGTTCATCCACCGTAGCTTTGAAAGCTTCGGGATCCTTCGTCAGCGTCGTGACATCCTTGAAGCTGATCCCTTCCTGGGGGAAATCCTCTATAACTCTGATCTTATCCTTCAGTTCCATCTGTTACCTCCTTGGCGTATGCTCCCGAGATCTTCTTCAGGATCCCGGAAGATGTGAGATCCACTGTGCCCTCCACCGGGCGGAAGGCCACCTCGAGAACATTATCACTCATCTCATATTCAATTATATCCATTTCCGACAGGATATCCAAACATATTCTCAGCAAAAATACATTAAGCCTGCAGCGGCTCAGGGTATTTATGTAATCCAGGTAGCGGTGCCAGTCGCCGTTCATGGAGGAAAGCACCGGGAGCTTTTTGTAGACCGTACCGATGAGCTCCCTCTCCGGTATGATGTCCGGGATGTAGCGTTCCGAGGGAATGAAGACCGCGTCCTCCCTTCCCAGGTAGAAGCGGCTCTCGTAACCGCAGAAGACCGGCGGATCGCACACCGTAAGGGGAACGCGGGGAAGGCTGTCCCCCAGGGGGCATACCAGGATGTTCATGATGCCCTCCGCGTACTCTGCCGCGGTGCCGTAGGAGATGTTCACGGGTATCCCCCTGTAGCGGGCGTACCGCCTCAGCCTCATGAACATGTCCTTTCCGTACACTACGAAAAGCGATCCCGGATCCCGGTCCGCGGCTTCCTCCGGCGTATAGTCCGCGACGGCGGAGGCGGGGGGTATGAAACCTGCGGATGTGCCGGGATTAGCCGTGAAATGGTCGTAGAGGCTCTCATAGTACTCCTGAGGGCACTCCATGCTCCTCTGCAGGTCCTTTATCTCCAGCTGCACCTCCTCGCTGCCCCTGTATACGTTGATGGAAGGAGTGAATACCACGTCGTACTTCTGTGAAAGATCCAGCCCGCTCATCTCCTCCGCCATGCCGAAGGCCACGGCGGAAAAGAATCTCCCGCTGCAGGTAAGGCCGAGCCTGGCATGGGCTCCGCCGCTTCCCATGCGCCGGATGTTTCCAAGACTCGCCCCCTCCATGAGCATCACGGGCCTCGGGTTGGAGTAGCCGTAGGGGGCGAAGGCCTCCAGCTGGCGGATGCCCTCCAGGCTGAGGCAGTCCGTCATGGCCTCCATGTCGTAGCTGACGGTGCGTATGAGCCTGGAGGCGATGCCGCACTCGGCGGCGTAGCGGTTCACCGACCGGGCCAGCTCCCCGAAGTTCTCCTCCCTGAGGGTAAGCCCCGCGGCCTGGGAATGGCCCCCGAACTTCTCGCACAAAGACGAAGCGGAAAGGAGCATGTCGTGGATGTTGACGGAGGGGATGCTTCTGGCGGAAGCCTTCACGATGCCGTCGCAGGCGCTGCCCACCACGCAGGGCCGGTTGTATTTCTCCGCTATCTTCCCGGCGGCGATCCCCACCACGCCCTCGTGGGCGTCTTCTATACAGATGAAGAGGATGCTTTCCCTCTGAAGGAGGCTGTGTTCGCTTATATAGCCCTCGCAGCTGTCGATGATATCGTCCTCCACCTTCCTGCGCTCGGTATTGTACCCGTCCAGCTTTTCGGCTATGGAGCGCGCCCTGGCGGGATCGGATGTGGTGAACAGTTCGAAGGCGTCCATGGCGCTCTCGAGCCTTCCGGCGGCGTTGATCCTGGGGGCTATCTTGAAGGATATGTCCGAGGCGCTCAGGGAGGAGGGACTGCATCCCGCCAGGGCCATAAGGGCGCTGAGGCCGGGATTGGACACGTTGGGCAGCATCCTGAGGCCCAGGCCCGCCACGGTGCGGTTCTCCCCGGAAAGGGGCACCACGTCCGCCACCGTCGCCACGGCGGCGAAGGCCATGAGCTCCCAGTACAGGGGATCCTCCGGTGCGAGGCCCAGGGCAGCGCACACCTTCATGGCCACGGATGCCCCGCACAGTTCCGTGAAGGGATAGGTCTCCCCGGGTACCTTCGCGTCCAGCACGGCGGTGCATTCCACCTGTTCGGGACCGCTGAGATGGTGGTCGGTCACAATGACGTCCACGCCCCGGGAGGCGAGATACGCGCACTCCTCAGGCGCCGTGATCCCGTTGTCCACGGTGATGAGAAGGGTGCATCCCCCGTCGGCGATGGAGCGGCATCTTTCCATGTTCATGCCGTAGCCGTCGCTGAAGCGGTCGGGAAGCACCACCTTCACTTCCGCGCCGAGGCGGGAAAGATATTTAAAGAGGATCACCGAGGCGCATACCCCGTCGCAGTCGTAGTCGCCGTATACGACTATCCGCTCCTTATCCCTTACCGCCCTTTCTATCCTGCCGCAGCAGGTCTCCATGTCCCTGAAAAGGAACGGATCGTAAAGATGCTTCACGGAGGGATACAGGTACCTCTCGGCGCTGTCTATGTCCGCTATGCCCCTGGACACCAGAAGGTCCGCGCACAGACCGCTTAGTCCGAACTGCTTCATAAGATTGGACGACAGGGCAAGATCCTTCTTTCTGCCCGTCCTCTGTCTGATTATCCTGTATTCCATGATCTTCCTCGCTTACATACATTATACAGCAAAACGCTCCGGATCGGGCCTCTTTTGCCGCCCCGGCAGAGATCGCTCAGGGGGGAGCAAAACAGGCAGATATTGAACATATACATGTTTTAACAATTGATTTATCGTAAATTTTATTTTATAATACAATATATAAAATGATCCAGACGTCATATCTGTTAATCCGGCTTTCATCCGAAAATAATATCATGGCGTCCCGGTCATGAGATCATATATCACAAAGCAGAAAAATGGAGGAAAAAAATGCTTACCAGAAGACAGAACTTTATTGAGACCGTCAAGGGCGGCAATCCCGACCGTTTCGTAAACGGCCACGAGACATTTGCCAACGTCCGTAACAGCCCCCTCGGAAGAGTCAATCCGAGACCCTCAAAGGGCGGCGAGCCCGTCAAGAACGGCTGGGGAGTAACCTATCTCTATCCCGAGCATGTTCCCGCGGCATTCCCGTATCATATCGAGGAACTCATCGTTCTCCATGAGAGAGACATGGAGCACTGGAGAGATTTCGTAAAGGCCCCCAACATCGACTTCACAGAAGAAGACTGGGCCGAGGCCATCAAGAGCGCCGAAGAGATCGACAGAAACGAATATCTCGCAACCGTTACGGTAGCTCCCGGAATCTTCGAAATGACCCACCACCTCATGAGCATGATGGGAGCCCTCGAAGCATACCTCGAGTATCCCGACGAGATGCATGAACTGATCGACTACCTCGTTGAATACGAGCTCAAGGTCGCAGAGCAGATCTGCATGTATGTCAAGCCCGACTGCATCCTGCACCACGACGACTGGGGCAGCCTCATTCAGTCATTCCTTTCACCGGAAATGTTCGATGAATTCATCGTTCCCGCATTCACCAAGATCTACGGCTACTACAAGAGCCACGGCGTACAGTACATCGTACACCACAGCGACTCCTATGCTGCCAACCTCGTTCCCGGCATGATCAAGATGGGTATCGACGTATGGCAGGGACCCGCTGGCACCAACAACATCAAGGAGCTCATCGAGAAGTACGGACCGCAGATCACCTTCATGGGCGAGATCGACAACACCGTGGTCGACGTTGACGACTGGACTTACGAGAAGTGCTATGACCAGGTCAAGTACATCTGCGAGAAGAACGGCATGAAGTACTTCATCCCCAGCATCCTCGGCGGATGCTGCCACGCCGGAGTCGGCCAGGCATGCCTCGATGCTGTTTACAACTACAACATGGAGCGTTTCGGCGTAGCCACCAAGTAATGGAAGATCCCTTCGGATCGGATACAACTGACCTCAAAGGGCCCGCGGTATACCGCGGGCCCTTCTGACGTCCCCGACGCTGCGGGAGCAAAAAAGACAATAAAAAACCCCGCGGCTCCCTATTCTCCCGGCCCGTTTCCAGACAAGTACCTTCGGCGCAAGTGAGCTTAACTTCTGTGTTCGGTATGGGAACAGGTGTGGCCTCACCGCTATCGTCACGAG
>JAGACT010000039.1 GCA_017613995.1 Eubacteriaceae bacterium | reverse complement strand
GCTTAAAGCCCTGGTGACCTATAATTCGTCGAAGTAGGAATTCTCTGCCGCTTCCTGCGCAGCTTCGTCTGCGGGATCGGCCTTTCCGAGGATCTCCTCGGCTTCCTTCGAAACGGGTTCGTTATTCTTGAGGGCCTCGACTGCTTCGCTGAGGATACGCAGCTCGTCTATCAGGGACGTGAGATCGGGCTCAGCGCCGCTCATCTTGGTCTCGAAGTAGAGCTTTCCGAGCTCACGGTACTTCTTGTTCATGACCAGGCCCAGCTTCTCGATCTCGATGCGGGACTTGGCGTCGCCGTAGAGCTTTGTAACGGCGTCAGCGGCGGCCTTGAGCAGATCGGATGCCTTGTCTCCGGCGACCTTGGCGTACTCGGATGCCTTGTCGGTGGCTGCCTTGGCGAACTCGGTGGCCTTGTCTCCTGCTGCCTTGGCGAACTCGGTGGCCTTGTCTCCTGCTGCCTTGGCGAACTCTGTGGCCTTGTCAGCGGCGCTCTTTGCCATATCCTCGGCCTTGTCCTCGGCCTCTCCGAACAGATCCTTTGACTTGTCCATGAAATCGTCCACGGCGTCCTTAAGAGCGTCGGTGGCTTCCGTGGCGGTCTCTTCGACCTTCTCTGCTGCTTCCTCCACCTTTTCGGTGGCCTTGTTCAGTTCCTCGGTGATATCGAAATCCTTGTTTTCTTCTGACATAGTATATGAAACCTCCGTATGATTTATTAACTTTCTGATGCGATTATATCACCCGTATATTGAAGGGGGGATATATTAATAGGGTTTAAATTGAAGTTTAATCTTCCTCTAACAGTGATATCCGGACGGCTCCCGCCGTCCGGATATATTATTATTTGTTTCTGTTGATGAGATCCGTCAGCTCGGTCCTGGCGGCTCCGATCATGTACAGGCTTCCGGTAAAGGCGTAGATCTCGTCCTTCGCGGAGAAGTCGATGTACCTGTCGATCTCGGAGAAGCTCTCGAGGGGAGTCGCTTCGATGCCGTACTTGTCCATGATGTGCTTTGCCATCTCGGGAGCGGGAACGGCTCTGGCCTCCTCCTGGGGAGTCAGGGTGTAGATCTTCTTGGCGATGGAGGTGAGAAGATCCAGGGATTCGTCCACCTGCTTGTCGCGGAGCATGCCGTAGAAGAGGTTGACCTTCTGGTCTCCGAAGTACAGCTTCACGTTGGAGGTGAAGGAGGTGATGCCCTCGATGTTGTGGCCGCCGTCGATGACGATTACGGGGTTCTTGTGCAGGATCTCGAAACGTCCCGTGAACTTGACGGTATCGAGGCCCCTGGCGATGGACTCCGCCGTCACGTTCCAGCCCTTGTTCTTGAGGATCTCCAGGGCGGTGAGCACGTTGAGGCAGTTGTACATCTGGTGCTTTCCGAGAAGGGCCAGGTTGAATTCGCTGAGTCCCAGCACGGAATCCGCCCTCTTGTAGCGGAGCACCTGTCCGTCGATGCCTGTGGATACCATCTCGATGTCGTCGGGGTTGCAGAAGTGGATCCTGCTGCCGTTGGTGGCTGCCTTGTCCAGGGCCACCTGGCGGGTGGATTCGGGATTGAGGGCATAGAAGGATACGTCGTCGTTCTCCTTGATGATGCCGCACTTCTCGAAGGCGATCTGCTCGATGGTGTCGCCCAGGTACTGCTGGTGGTCGAAGCTCAGAGAGCAGATGACCGCCGCCTCGTTGGTCTCGATGACGTTGGTGGCGTCGAAGCGGCCGCCCATGCCCACTTCCAGCACCACTATGTCGCAGTTGATGTCGGCATAGTACTTGAAGGCGATGGCGGTTATGACCTCGAACTCGGAAGGATACTGCACGTTCTTATCGAAGACGCGGTCTATGGTCTCCGCCACTTCCGTGGTGACCCTTGCCAGGTCGTCGTCGGGGATCGGGGTGTTGTTCACCTGGATACGCTCGTTGAAGCGCTCCAGATAGGGGGAGGTGTACAGACCCACCTTGTAGCCCGATTCCAGAAGCACCTTGGAGAGCATGGTGCAGGTGCTGCCCTTGCCGTTGGTTCCGGCGACGTGCACGTACTTGAGCTTCCTGTGGGGATTTCCGAGGGCATCGAGAAGCAGCGTGATGTTCTCAAGGCCGATCTTCTCCCCGAACTTGTATGTGGATTCTATGAATTCCAGTGATTCTTCGTAATTCATGAGATTCTCCTTTCAGATTTCTGCACCATATTATACCACATCCGGGGGGAGAGGAAACACAATTGTTTTCAATGTTGGAGGAAAGAACGTGAATAACTATGGTATAATTATGATAATCAAAGACAGGAGGAAAACTATGTCTACACCTCACAACAGAGCCGAAAACGGCGATTTCGCGAAGACCGTTCTCATGCCCGGGGATCCCCTCAGGGCGAAGTTCATAGCGGAGAACTATCTGGAGGATGTCCGTCTGGTAAACGACGTCAGGGGCATGCTGGGATATACAGGATACTATAAGGGAAAGAAGGTATCAGCCATGGGTTCCGGAATGGGGATACCCTCCATCAGCCTTTATGCCCATGAGCTGTACAGCTTCTACGGAGTGGAGAGCATCATCAGGGTGGGAACCTGCGGGGGATATTCGGAAAAAGTTCCCGTGGGAGGGCTGATACTGGCCCAGGCCGCCTGCACCAATTCCGCGTGGATGCAGTCATACTCGCTTCCCGGCACCTACGCTCCCATAAGCGACTTCGGAATGCTGAGCAGGGCGGTAAAGACCGCGGAGGAACTGGGCATCAGAGCATCCGTGGGCAACATCCTCTCCTCCGACGAATTCTACACCCCGGACGCGGAAGGTTGGAAAAAGTGGGCCGCCATGGGCGTGCTGGGCGTCGAAATGGAAAGCGCGGGCCTTTTCTGCACCGCAGCTTATCTCGGAAAGAAAGCCCTGAGCATCCTTACCGTATCCGATCACTTCGTGCTGGATCAGGCGGATCTCACCTCCGATGAGCGCCAGACCACCCTGGACGACATGATCAGGATCGCTCTCGAGATAGCGGAATAAAAGAAAAGATCAAACAAAAAAAAAGAATACGGTCCCCGTTCTTCCCAAGGGAGGAGCGGGGACCGTCCGTATCGGTTCTATTCGAAGTCGGGAACGAGCTTCATGAAGTCGCATCCGACGTCCGCCACCTTTGCCAGTTCCTTGTATACGTCCTCCATGATCCTGGAAAAGTACATCTGGGACTGGATGAATTCCGTGGCGGCGGGATAGCCGCTGAGGGAAGCGTAGACGGCGTTGAAGTGGTTTATCTGCTCTTCGTCGGGCTGCTGTCCCATCATCTGGATGGTGGAGAGCTGCACCTGGAGGGCGAAGAACTCGGTCATCATCTCCTTCAGCGCGGGGTTGGAGTCCACCGCTTTGGCGCTCTGGGTAAATCTGCGGTATTCCTCGCTGTCCTTTATGGCTGAGGTCAGGCTGTTGAGTGCGTCGTAGATGTTCATTTTTTATAACTCCTAGTTGGATTTTAGTATTATAGGCATTACGATGGGCCGTCGGAGGGTCTTGTCATAAAGGAAGACGTCCAGGGCTGATTTTACCTCGCTCTTTATGGTGGAGATCTCCGCTCCGCTGCGGATGAGGGTGGTTATCAGTTCCGTCACCAGTTCCCTGGCCTCTCCGAGAAGCACGCTGGACTCCCTCATGTAGATGAAGCCCCTGGAGATGATGTCCGGGCCGCTGACTATGCCGTTCTGATTGACTGCGGCAGCCACCACGAAGAGTCCCCCGGTGGAGAGCTTCTTGCGGTCCTTGAGGACGATGTTTCCGATGTCGCCGATGCCGGCTCCGTCCACCATGGTGATGCCCACGTTGATGTGTTCCGTGATCTCGGCGCGTTCTCCCTCGATCTGAAGCACGTCACCGTTTTTCATCACGAAGACGTGGTCCTCGGGCACTCCTACGCTTATGGCCAGGGAGCGGTGGATGTTGAGCATCCTGTATTCCCCGTGGACAGGCATGAAGTTGCGGGGCTTCAGAAGGGACAGTATGAGCTTGAGCTCCTCCTGGCAGGCATGGCCCGAAACGTGGACTATGTCCGTGCCGCTGGTGATGACCTTCGCTCCGAGGCTCACCAGGGAGTTCGTGACGGAGGCCACCGTTTTCTCGTTTCCGGGAATCGGGGTGGCGGAAATGATCACGAAATCGTTGTCCGTTATCTTGATGCGGTGTTCGCCGTTGGCCATTCTGGACAGGGCGCTCATGGGCTCTCCCTGGCTTCCCGTGGTGAGGATCACCAGGGAATCGTCCGGCATGCCGGCGGTGGCGGGAAGCTCCACCATGATGCTGTCGGGAAAGCTCAGGTATTTGAGCTCCCTGGCGACGCTGATGGTGTTCAGCAGGCTCCTGCCGGTCACCGCGACCTTTCTCTTGTAGTGCTTCGCCACGTCGAAGATCTGCTGCAGACGGTGCACGTTGGTGGAGAAGGTGGCGATGATGATCCTCTTTCTGCCAGCCAGGGCGAACAGTTCCATGAAGGATTCTCCCACGGTCCGCTCTGAGGGAGTATATCCGCTCTTTTCCGCGTTGGTGGAGTCGGACATCAGAAGGTCCACTCCCTGCTGGCCTATGGCGGCCATCCTGCCCAGGTCTATCATCTGGCTGTTTACCGGGGTAAGGTCGATCTTGAAGTCCCCCGTATGGAAGATGCTTCCGCCTTTGCAGGTGATGTACAGGGCGGCGCTGTCCGCTATGGAGTGGTTCGTGGTGACGAATTCCACGTTGAATCCCTTCACCTGCACCACCGTGCCGTAGTTCACCACGTTGAGGCTTGCCTGCTTGGTGAGGCCGTGCTCCTCGATCTTGTTCTTCAGAAGGCCTATGGTGAGCCTGGTGCCGTATACCGGCACGGAGCCGAAGCGCCTCATGTAGTAGGGGATGCTCCCGATATGGTCCTCATGGCCGTGGGTCAGGAAGATGGCCCTGATACGGTCGAACTTTTCCTCAAGATACGAGAAGTCGGGTATTACGAAATCGATGCCGTACATCTCCTCGTCCGGGAATTTGATCCCGCAGTCGATGACGATGCTGTCTTCTCCGCATTCGATGATGGTAAAGTTTTTTCCTATCTCCTCCAGGCCCCCCAGGGGGATCACCCTGAATGATTCCCGAGAAGGACCCGGCGAAGTATTCTTTGTCTGATCGCTGTCTGTCATCGTTAAAATTCCGAGATTTCCTCCTCGTCGAGATAGTAGGAGCTGACCCTCTCGTACTCGTCGTCATCCTCTATCTCCACGATCTGCATCCCGTTCTCCTCGTCGTCGATGATGCGGTAGAGATATGAATCCTCGCTGTCCTCGTTCTCGTAGAGGACGATGTATTCCTTTCCTTCGAATATGAACTGTTCCTCTATGTACAGTTCCACTTCGTTTCCTTCGTCGTCCAGAAGGGTGATCTTGTTTTCTTCATCCATTGGTATGGTTCCTCCGTTAAAATATATTTGCGTCGAGATAGCTCTGAAGTATTATCTGTGCAGCCATCTCGTCAATGACTTGTCTTTTCTTTTTCCAGTTCTTGCCCGTCTCGGCAAAGGCCCGTTCCGCCTCCTTGGTGGAGAGCCTCTCGTCCCAGAGTATCACGTCGATGCCCTCCAGGGCCTCCTTTAGCGCCTCGTACTGGGCTCTCACGTCAGCTGCCCGCTCTCCCTCGGTGCCGTCCAGGTTCAGGGGATAGCCGATCACCAGCGTGCCCACGCCTCTTTCGTCGATTATCCTTTTGTACTCTTTGAGATCCTCCTCGAATCCCTTTGCCTGTATGACTCCCGCGCCCTGGGCGGTCATTCCCATGATGTCGCTGACGGCGACCCCGGTCCTGGCCTTGCCGATATCCAGGCACATGATCCTCTTATCCAGCATTTATGCTCCCCTTAACAAAAGAAAGGCACATCCCAGTGTGCCATTCCCGATCTTGTATTTACAGGTCTCCTATGTAGGAAGTGATGATCTCCTCCATAAGCTCGTCCCGGTCGAATTTTTTGATGATGGACCTGGCGTCCTTGTGTGATGTTATGTAAGTCGGATCCCCGCTGAGGATATATCCGACGATCTGGCTGACCGG
The DNA here is from genome assembly GCA_017613995.1 of Eubacteriaceae bacterium. Taxonomy (GTDB): domain Bacteria; phylum Bacillota; class Clostridia; order Eubacteriales; family Anaerofustaceae; genus RUG14186. Next base: position 216 of record JAGACT010000039.1, on the reverse strand, counting down.
GTCATATCCCTTTTCCCTCAGCGCGTCGGTGACGCTCTTGAGGGCGGCCTTTATGGCCTGCGATCTTTCGTTGTCTATTGAAAACTTCTGAGTTTCACTGACCATGATTTCCCTCCTTATGATCCTACTTTAGAGTTTACCATTAACGACAGGGGTATCGCAAGAAAAAGCTCATTAAATATACATTATTTTGTTCGATTCGGGCTGTTCTCCCTC
>JAGACT010000038.1 GCA_017613995.1 Eubacteriaceae bacterium | reverse complement strand
GCGTTCGAAAATATCATCAACGAGACTAAGGCCGATCTCAAGGCCCTCATGAACATCCCCGACGATTATGAGATCATGTTCGTCCAGGGAGGAGGTTCGACCCAGTTCGCCATGATCCCCCTGAACCTCATGACGAAGTACAAAAGAGCGTTCTTCCTCAAGACAGGACAGTGGGCCAAGAAAGCCATAGCTGAAGCGAAGATCTACGGCGATGCCGAAGTGGTGGCCTCCAGCGAGGAAGCCGTGTTCACTTACATACCCCAGACCGTAAAGGCCGATTACAAGGGAGACGCCGACTACGCCTACATCTGCTACAACAATACCATCTACGGAACACACTTCACCCCGGGCAAGCTTCCCGACGTGGACGTGCCCCTGGTTACGGATATCAGCTCCTGCATCCTGGGCGAAAAGATCGACGTGACCAGGTTCGGTCTGCTCTTCGCGGGAGCCCAGAAGAACCTGGGCCCGGCCGGAGTAACCGTGGTAATCATGAAGAAGGATCTCATCGGCAACGCCATGGACATCACCCCGACGATGCTGAACTACGCGATCCACGCGGAGAACAATTCGATGTACAACACACCGCCCACCTACGGCATCTACATGCTGGGCCTGGTGCTCAAATGGGTGGCGGAGCAGGGAGGAGTGGACGCTCTCGAAGCCGTAAACAGAAAGAAGGCCGCTCTGCTGTACGAATACCTCGACAATTCGAAGCTCTTCAAGGGCACCGTGGTCCCCGAGGACCGTTCTCTGATGAACGTTCCCTTCGTATGCCCCACCGACGAACTGAACAACAAGTTCATCGCAGAGGCCACCGAAGCGGGTCTGATGGAACTCAAGGGACACCGCACCGTGGGAGGAATGAGGGCCAGCATCTACAACGCCACGCCCTATGAGGGAGTACAGGCTCTCGTTAACTTCATGGAAGACTTCGAGAAGAAGAATCTGTAGGAAAGGGGAGAGTCGATGTACAACATACTGACTATAAATTCGATAGCCGAAAAGGGACTGGAGAACTTCAGAAAGGACGATATACCCTATTCGGCGGACGCAAAGGATTATGACGCCATAATCCTCAGAAGCAAGGACATCCACGGAATGGAGCAGCCCGAGAGCCTCCTGGCTGTGGCCAGGGCCGGAGCCGGATACAACAACATCCCCGTGGAGGAGATGAGCGAGAAGGGCATCGTGGTGTTCAACACCCCCGGCGCCAATGCCAACGCGGTCAAGGAGCTGACCATCGGCGGACTCATCATGGCCAGCAGGAAGATAGCCGAAGGCATCATCTGGGCCAAGGACCTCAAGGGCGACGTTATGGCTCAGGTCGAGGACGGCAAGAAAGCCTTCGTGGGACCCGAACTCATAGGCAAGACCCTGGGCGTCATCGGTCTGGGAGCCATCGGAGCCATGGTGGCGAACACGGCGATAGATCTGGGCATGGACGTTCTGGGATACGACCCCTTCATCGACATCGACGCCGCATGGCATCTGTCAGCGGCCATAGGCCATGAGACCGACCTCAAGGCCCTGGTGGCTAAGAGCGACTACATCTCGATACATGTGCCGGTGAACGATTCCACCACCGGCATGATCAATGCCGACTTCCTCGCGGGAGCCAAGGACGGCGTCAGGATCGTAAACTTCGCCAGGGGAGAACTGGTGAACGAGCCGGACATCATCGCGGCACTCAATTCCGGCAAGGTGGCAGCCTACGTGACGGACTTCCCGTCGGAGGATCTGCTGGCGGCCCCCAATACAACCATGGTGCCCCATCTGGGAGCATCCACTCCCGAGAGCGAGGAGAACTGCGCCATTATGGCGGCAAAGCAGCTGGTGGCCTACCTGAAGTACGGCAACATCGTCAATTCGGTCAACTTCCCGACCACGGTTATGCCCTATACAGGAAAGACCAGGATAGCCATAGTGAACTCCAACGTGCCCAGTATGATCAGCAAGATCACCACCACCTTCGCCGACGAGGGCATAAACATCGACAACATGGTCAACCGTTCCAGGGGAGACCTGGCATACACCCTCATAGACGTGGACAGCTTCGGCGACAACGGGGAAGAGCTTCTGAAGGCCCTCAGAGCCGTCGAAGGCATCGTAAGGGTGAGACTGGTACAGAAAGCCTGATCATTATCATCATCATTTTCATGTTTTTTCTTTTCAACACAGACGGTCCGCACAGGCGGACCGTCTGTGTTATGTGAAAGAACCTGCCGCAGAGCAAAAAAGCAAAACAATGCAACACAAAGCAGGTCAAAAATGATAAGATAATTACAGTTTTTCAACTCAGCCAGGAGGAACTTATGTATCTTGACGACAAAATATATCTCGGACTGGCGGATCAGGAAAGGGTAAACGTGCCCCTTTCCGTAATGAACCGCCACGGTTTGATCGCGGGAGCCACGGGAACAGGAAAGACCATCACCATGAAAGTGCTGGCGGAATCCCTTTCCGACGCGGGAGTGCCCGTCTTTCTATGCGACATTAAAGGGGACGTTTCGGGCCTGTGCGTGCCCGGTGAGAAGAACGAGGGCATGGAGAAAAGGATAGACCGTTTCGGCATCCGTGACTCCTTCGAGTATAAATCATATCCCGTATGCTTCTGGGACGTTTACGGAGAGAAGGGACATCCCGTCAGGGCCACGGTATCCGACATAGGTCCCACCCTCATGTCCCGTATCCTTGGACTCACGGAAGCCCAGGAAGGCGTTCTGAACATAGTATTCCGCGTGGCGGACGACATGGGAATGGAGCTGGTGGATTTCAAGGACCTGAGAAGTATGGTCAACTACGTGGCGGAGCATAAGAGCGAATACACCACAGTGTACGGAAATATCGCCACCGCCAGCATAGGCGCCGTGGTAAGAAGCCTGCTGCCTCTGGAGGATCAGGGGGCGGAACTCTTCTTCGGGGAACCCATGCTGGATATCCGCGACTGGATCCGCTGCGCTCCCGACGGACGGGGCTACATAAATCTTCTGGACTGCGTAAAGCTCTCCCAGAATCCCGTGCTGTATTCCATGTTCCTGTTGTGGATGCTCTCTGAGCTCTACGAGACGCTGCCCGAGGTGGGGGACGTTCAGAAGCCGAAGCTGGTGTTCTTCTTCGACGAGGCCCACATGCTCTTCAAGGACACTCCGAAGGCGCTGGTATCCAAGATCGAACAGGTCATAAAGCTCATCCGTTCCAAGGGCGTCGGAGTGTTCTTCGTAACCCAGAACCCCAGCGACATTCCCGAAGCGGTGCTGGCACAGCTTTCCAACCGTATACAGCACGCCCTGAGGGCATACACCCCCATGGAGCAGAAGGCAGTCCGGGCCGCCGCCCAGGCCTTCAGGAAGAATCCCGCTTTCAACACGGAAGAGATGATAACCCAGCTGGGTGTCGGAGAAGCCCTGGTATCTGTACTGGACGAGGAAGGAGTGCCTTCCATCGTGCAGTATACCAAGATCATCTGCCCCCAGAGCCTGATGGCCCAGGCGGACGCGGTGAGCATCCAGAGAGCCAGGGAAGCCGACGGCATGGAACGCTACGACAATGAGGTGGACAACTATACGGCTTTCGAGAGGATCGCCCAGCAGCTGGAGTACGAGGCTCAGCAGGCAGAAATGGCCCGTCAGCAGGCCGAACTGGACAAACAGAGGCAGGCCATGGAAAGGGAGGAAGCCAGGCGAATCGCCGCCCGGGAACGGGAGGAACAGAGAAGGCGCGAAAGGATCGAGCGGGAGCTCATGAATGCCGGAAAGAAGCTAATTAAGAGGGGCATAATGAATACCATCAAAAAGTATCTGTAGGATTCACCGTACGGTCTTTCCGAATAAAGATCGTACCCGATGAGCTGATCACATCGGCCGGAGGCTGTCTGAGGACAGACTTCCGGCTTTTTTGTATCAAAGGATCCGGAAAGAGGCATATACGATACGTGAAATTTGAACAGACCTTGACATTGACTCTGTCTGAGAATATAATAAGGACGATATTCAGGTTTGCAGGTGCTCCCAAGCGGAGAGAATAGACAAACAGGTGTAAGTCCTGTACGCACCCGGCGCTGTAAACGGTCAGTATCGCCGCATTTATGTCACTCACGTCAGTGGGGAAGGCGCGGCGGTATGCTTGAGCCTCAGTCAGAAGACCTGCCTGTAAACGATTATCGCACAGCAAAGGCAAAGCTTGCGGGTGGTACCGTCGAGCTTATTTTTTTTGAAGGAGAGACAAAAAAATGGAAGAACTCAAAAAGCAGGTCATGAACTACGTGGAAGGGATTGAACCGATCGACGGTGAAGCGGTGAAAAGGGCTCAGGAAGAGAGCATGAATCTTCTGAAGATCCCAATGAGCCTCGGAAGAGTGGAGGAAGTCGGCTTCAAGCTCGCAGGCATCAGCGGAAAGACAGTAAGCGATTATGATCCCAAGTGCATCATAATCATGTCCAGCGACAACGGCATCGTGGACAAGGGAGTGTCCAGCGCCCCCAAGTCTGTTACGAAGACCATGACGGAATGCTTCACGAAGAAGGTCACGGGAGTGGGCGTCATCTCCAGGGTATACGGAAACGATCTTTTCGTGTATGACATCGGAAACGAGCAGGATATCGACGATCCCCTGGTCATCAAAAAGAAGCTCATGAGGGGAACCAACGACTTTTCCGAGGGCCCTGCCATGACCTACGAGACAGCTCTTAAGGGTATCATGGTGGGGATTGAAGCGGTCAGGGACGCCGTGGACAGGGGGTACAAGGTCATAGGCACCGGCGAGATGGGCATAGGCAACACCTCCAGCAGCACCGCCGTCATCTGCGCTCTCGCGGGCAGGGATCCCCATGATTTTGTGGGCAAGGGCACAGGAATGACGGACGACGCGGCCCTTATGAACAAGATCAATCTGATCAAGCAGGGAATAGACGTGAACAAGCCGGATCCCTCAGATCCCATCGACGTGCTGGCCAAGGTGGGCGGCCTCGATATCGCCGGTCTCGTTGGCATCTACATCGGATGCGCCTACTACAAGATCCCGGTGGTAATAGACGGATATATCTCCTCCGCCGCGTTCTACCTGGCCTACAGGCTCAACAGCAACGTCAAGGATTATGCCATCGAGTCCCACAAGACCATGGAGCCCGGCTACAGCGTGGTCACTGAAGAGACCGGCATCGATCCCATGTTTGACATGGACATGAGGCTCGGAGAGGGAAGCGGATGCCCCTTCACGTTCTTCGTGATCGACTGCGCCCAGTCCATGTTCCGCAACATGTACACCTTCGAGCAGGGCATGTGCTCCACGGAATATACCGACAAGCTCAACGACCTCAAGTTCTGAGGATCACCGAAAAAAAGCGGAAGCCCCGCAAAGGCTTCCGCTTTTTTGTATTTACTATTAATTAAGAGGGGAAAAAACTTCTGCCTTTATATTAACAGAGCATCCTTAAAGAAAGCTTTACGGGAAAACAAAAACGATCTTTTTTGCGGGATGCGTCAGATCTTTCCCTTTTTGTAGAGGATCCTGGAGTATCCTATAGCCGCGACTGCGACTAAGGGGAGCACTATGGGGTAGATGCCCTTCAGAGCCGGTACGGCGATGAACAGTGCCGAGGTGATAAGTATCACCGGAACCGCCACCTTCGGCGTACGGGACATGAACGCCACCATGAGGCCTCCGAACAGGGCCGGCACCACGTTGTTGAAGGCCGGCTGCAGCGCGGGATTGGAAAAGACCGGAGTCAGGGGCACCATGAGGATTATGAAGATCACTATGACAGCCAGGGTCACCAGGGAACTGACGGCTATGGAGATGGTGGAGATAACGTCTCCTTCCTCCGTGCCCTGCTGCACGTTCTCTGCGCTCATGGCGTTCAGGGCCACCGGGACCTTCATGTTTGACATGTTGCCGGTGATGAAGCCCAGATAGCTTCCTCCCGCTCCCAGCATCGGCATGTAGGAGAAGGCCTCCACAATGCCCACGGCCCAGTAAAGGGGCACCACTCCTATGGCCGCGGCGAAGAACTGCTGCCACGTGGGCCATGCGTCGAAGTATACCGACGTGACGATGGGGAACAGATAGATAAAGAAATATACGAAGACGAACCAGCGCCTTCCTGCGCGGTGGATGTCCTTTGTGTAGTTGCTCACTTTGATTTCTCCTTTCATACCAGTGCCGCGCTCAGAGGAATGGCCGCCAGCATGGAAAGGACCATGCAGATGGGAACGGCGTAGTCATTGAGCCATTTCCAGCCCAGCTTGTTTCTGAGGATGCCGCATACTGCCATGATGGCCGCGGATACGAGAAGCACCAGTGCGGATACCAGACCTTCGGAACTGCTTCTCACTTCAGCCACGCCGTTTCCGACGAAGGTGGCGATAAGGGCGAAGAAAAGGGCGTTAACGAAATGGTCTCCCCACTTTCTGTCCTTCATGCCTATCTTCGTGATGCCGTTAACGGTCTTTTCGCAGAAGGCCGGTATGAGGATCATTCCCGTGGTGATGCCCACGGTCATGGTCCAGGCTATGGTGGAGAACTGGGTGGCCGTGAGAGTGGATGCCAGAGTGGTGCCCAGGGCCGTGGCCGCTGTCTGGGCGGCTGTCAGTTCGTACATTATGGCTCCCACCACGGAAAGCCTAAGCCAGGGCAGGGGAAGCCCCAGGGAGCCTGCCAGGGTGATGACTCCAATGCCCACCGCTATGGCGGGAGCTATGGAGAATACGGCGGAGGAGACGGCGATCTTCTTGAGCCTTTCCTTCGTGTATCCCAGTTCCAGTGCCCGCTTCCAGGCCTTTCTGAGGAACACGACGGACTGTATGGCCACCACCGTCACCGCGAGTGCTGCCAGAAGGAACAGCAGAGGATGATTAACGTTGAAGTCTCTGTCCATTATGGTCTCCTTTCAGTTGCAAAAAGATTATAGGATAGGAATTTGATCCGTCAGGACTTTATCGCCGCGGGGAGCCTTTCGAGGAACGCCTCGTCGTCGCGGTCCTGATGGGTGGAGGAATCGGTATGGCCGTATTCGGCGCAGTCGCTGGAGGGCAGGGTCTGGTCCGTATGCTTCTGCCGTCCTCCCTTGTTGGCGTAGGTCAGCCCGCTGGGCAGCTTGTAGTAGTCGTAGTACTGTATGGAATCCGTATGGGGCGGGGTTGTGGTGAAGTCCGTATGATCTGTCCTGTTGATATGGCTCCATACGGTGAGTTTCTGCCATATTTTTTTGAAAATGTCGGGATACTTTGCCGCCGCGTCCGCCACGAAATCCTTTGCCGCGCTGTCGGGAGCCAACGTAAGAATGCCAAGGGCCGCTTCCTCGATGAGAGCGGTGTCGCCTGAAGCCAGAAGGGACTGTGCTGCCTTCCTTCTGATCGCCTCGGTAAAGACAAGATTCGTAACGCGGAGCAGGTCGCCCTTTGAGCTTTCGCCGATCTTATCCAGTGCCTCCGCCCGGGCCCTGACGTCCAGCTCTTCGTTGAAGGCGATATCCCGGAGTATTCCTCTGTCTTCGAGCTTCTGTATGGCCCTCACCGCCAGCTCGTTTTGATATGCGGTCTCGGCGACGTATTTAAGAAGGCTGCTGTCGTTCACGTATTCCAGGGCATTTATCAGTCTATGGATTATGAAATATTTGGATGCCGCCATCTCCGCCATGGGCTTTTCGCCGTACAGGGCAAAGTACCGATCCAGGGCTGCTTTGGCGATGTCGTCCCGTCCTGCGTTGAGGGACAGATCCTTCAGATACTTTTCGTCCGTCATCTTCCTCATGTAGCGGACGATCCTGGCCGCCTTTTTCGGGTCGTTCTGGGCGGCGGCCCTTTCCATCAGATCCTTCGTGTTGGCCTCGAAGAGCTTCAGGCCCAGGAAGATGAAGCCTCCGCAGATCGCCAGCGGGATCAGGTGCAGAATACTGAACTTTTCAAGGTGAGCGATGACGGTTATCTCTGTCGGTATGAGAACCACGCCGGAAACGACGAAGATCACTCCGAACAGTGTGCGCATTGCCGCTTTCTGTCTGTTTTTCATTGATGTTTACCTCCTCAGGTCTCGTTAAGATATCTGTATGCCGCCTCCAGAACGGATGCTGCGCGTTTTTTGAGATGTGTGCACTCCGGCGGGGGAGAGTTGGGATCCGTTTCGTCCCGGTTCCCCCAGGCACGGCAGGCTCCTCCGCAGATGTAGCGGTATTCGCATTCCCTGCACTTTTCTATGCTGTCCACGCAGCATGCCCTCAGACGGGTGAAGCGCTCCGCTGACAGGACCGTTTCCAGTCCTTCTTCGGAAACATTGCCCAGGTATGAGGCGTCGGTCTGCCATGCGTAGCAGGGATAGGCTTTACCGTCGGGGCAGATATATACGTTTTCACCAATGCCGCAGCTTCGAAGGGGCCGAAACGGCATCCGAAGCATCTCCAGGGGCTCCTCGTGATCGTTCATGCCTTCGCAGATCACTTCGCCCTCCATGGAGGCAGCCCTGCCCAGGGGAAGCATGCTCTTGAAGCGGATCCTGCCGATCCCAAGCCTTCTGGCCAGTTCCCTTACGCTGTCTCCGGGTGCGGAATTGATGCTCTCGGAATCCATGACGCAGGCCAGGGACAGCTCCGCCGCTCCGGGGATGCCGGAAGTGAGCTCCATATATCTTCTGACGTTTTCCGTCACGTTGCCGTATGTTCCTTCTCCGCGTCTTTCGTCGTGGGTCTGCCGGTTTCCGTCCACGCTGACGGCCACCTGATCGAAGGAGCAGGAAATGTTCAGAAGATCCTCGTCGGAGAAACTGCCGGTAAGGTTGGTGCGAAGGACGACGTTTGATCCTCTTCTCCTGAGAGACCGGCAGAGCTTCAGAAGGCCTTCCCGGTCACGATGCATCAGAGGCTCTCCGCCGGTTATGACGATCTGTCTGAAGCGCAGGCAAATGGCTTCTTCGGAGAGTTTTCTGATCACGGAGATATCAATCTCCTCGTCGGACTCCCCGGCACTGGCGTAGCAGTGGGTGCATCTGAGATTGCAGCGGAAAGTCACGTGCAGGTAGCAGTTGTTCAGGTTGTGTCTCTGGCGCTCTATCTCGCTCCTTATGGTCCCAAGGGCCCTTTCGGTTCCTGTGATGTCGGATGTTATCCCGTCCCTCACCAGGTTTTCGGCGGCTTTTTTCAGGTCCGGTGTTCTGGCCATCTCCCGGTAAGCCAGTACGTTTCTCGCGTTCTCCGCGATCATGGTGGGGTGGACGCTGTCCGCCAGCGAGATATATGGTCCGCTCTTTAGAAGGGGATGCTCCCTTTCTCGGAAAGGACGGGTCTTAAGAGCGATCAGGTTCTCCTCCGATACCGCTTCCTCCCCGAGGCGTTTCTCAAGATATCCGTAGATCTTTTTGTAGGCTTCGCACAGGGGATCCGTGATCCCGTCCCCGGAGGAGGCGGCGTTGTAGTAGCAGCCTCCCCGGCAGACGGAAAGATATGCGCAGTCCGAACACTTTTCCCGTACCTGCTCCTGGCGCCTGAGCTGCCTGCGGGCCGCCGGGGAATCAAAGAGGCTGTCCACCGTGGGATCGTCGAAAATGTTTCCCAGTATGAATTCTTCCATTCCCGCGAACCTCTGGCAGGATGTAACATCCCCCGTGGGGCCGATCACCAGAAACTGCCCCAGACATTCGCTCATGGTGCAGACGCTGACTTCACCGTGCACCAGGGCCTTTACGTAATGGTCCAGCGTGGGGATGCGGATGTACTTTCTGTTTTTTACGTACCAGCCGTAAAGGAAGATGAGGGCGTCTGCGAATTCACCTGCTGTGAGCTCGTTTCCGCAGTTTTCTTTACCCAGGGCCTTCACAGCGCAGTGGAGAACGGGAGTGAGCTCATGGTCCCGGAAGAATTCCATTATCCCGGTGAGATCTTTAAGGCTGTCCTTCGTCAGGGTGGATATGACTCCCACGTTTCTTAAGTGTTCCCGGGCTTTAAAGATGGAACCCATGGTATGCTCATAGTAGCCGGCGCCCCGGTTCATGTCGCATATCCCCTTAGGGCCGTCGAGGCTTGTGCCCAGATGCACTCCGTACTGCCTGAAGAGGCTTATAAATTCATCTGACAGAGCCCACAGATTGGACTGTACGCTCAGTTCTACCCTGTAAGTGCTTCTCAGTCCGTCCAGACCAGACAGCAGTATCTTCCAGACTCCGATGGGTGCCAGCAGGGGCTCTCCTCCGTGGAAAACGACCCTTATACTGTCCATGGCGCATTCTGCCGCTGCGGACGCGACGAAATCGACCGCTTTTTCGGCAGTCGGCTCGTCCATCACGGGACCCCTGTGGGGGCCGAAGCAGTAGGTGCAGGAGGCCTGGCAGGACATGGACGGAAGTATCATGAATGACGGATCCCACTGGCTCATGGAATGCTCCTTTCGAAGACGAAGGTCGTTTTGTTTATGATATTCTATCATAAATGAGGCGGCCCTGCTCAGGTTTATTGAGGTCAAGAGAAACGGATATGACGCATAAAAAAACAGAAGCCTCCTGCGGCTCCTGTTTTTCGGTATATCTATTATAATTAAGAGGGGAAAATAATTTACACTCATATCTTACAAAGTCAAGCTTTAAGAAACCTTTATAATCGATTTTTTTCATTTTTTTGTCTTCCGGGGCTTTTCTCATTTATCTTTCAATGCAAAATCAGCTGTGATATAATCAGTAAAACGGCAGTGCCGTACCGATTCTACAATTAGTTTGCGAGGAAAACAAAATGATAAATGTCGGAATCATCTTCGGCGGCAGGAGCGGCGAACATGAGGTTTCCCTGCAGTCCGCGTACAACGTGATAACAGCCATTGAAAGAAGCAAATATGAGATCACCCTCATAGGCATCACCAGGGAAGGAAGATGGAGCATCTACTCCGGCGATGTGGAGAAGATCAAAAATGATACATGGGAAGAGGATCCCGCCAACAGCTGGGATTTCTCCTTCACCTCCGACGAGACCTTCAAAAAGATAGATATCCTGTTCCCGGTGCTGCACGGCACCTTCGGCGAGGACGGAACGATACAGGGCCTCTTCGAGATGTTGGACAAGCCATATGTGGGATGCGGAGTCCTGGCCTCCTCGGCGGCCATGGACAAGGATACCGCCAAGAGACTTTTTGTAAGCGTTGATATCCCCGTCACCGACTGGGTCATCTTCACGAGAAACGAGATACTCTCCGACACCGACAGATGCGCAGGAATCAGCGAAGAGCACTTCGGTTATCCCGTATTCGTCAAGCCCGCCAACATGGGTTCCTCCGTGGGAATCAGCAAGGCCCATGACAGAAGGGAACTTCAGGAAGCCCTCAAAGAAGCGGCTCTGTACGACATCAAGATACTGGTGGAAAAGGCAGTCAACGCCCACGAGGTGGAGATAGCGGTGCTGGGCAACACGGACATAGAAGTGTCCTGCCCCGGCATCATAGTGCCCTGCCATGAATTCTACGATTACGAGGCCAAGTATCTCACCGGAGACGATTCAAAGATACTTATCCCCGCACCGATCCCCGAGGAGACCGCCGAGCAGATCAAGGAATACGCGAAGAAGGCTTTCGCCGTGGTATGCGGCACGGGCCTTTCCAGGATAGATTTCCTGGTCTCCAAGGACACGGGAAACATCTACCTCAACGAGATAAACACACTGCCCGGATTCACGAACATAAGCATGTATCCCCAGCTCTGGGCCGCCAGCGGCGTGAGCTATCCCGAACTTATCGAAAAGATAATCAACCTCGGATTTGAACGCTACAACCAAAGAAGGGAACTCAGGTACGTCAAATGATCCTCAACGGAAAGCTGGAACTGGAAAACAAGATCAAAAAGAGCCTCGCTGTGGCGCTGGCAAAGCTCGCCTCGGAAAAGGGCCTCGAACTTCCCGCCGACTTCGTGATGGAGATGGAAGTCCCGAAGGACACCTCCTTCGGAGACCTGTCCACCAATACCGCCATGAAGCTGGCCAAGGCATTCAGAATGAATCCCAGGGCACTGGCTGAGGAGCTTCTTGCATCAGCCGGGGATATCCCCTATGTGGACGAGAGCTCTGTGGCCGGCCCCGGCTTCATCAACTTTAAGGTATCCCACCGCTTCCTCGAGGAGGAACTGACCGAGATCCTCGCAAAGAAGGAGGATTACGGCACGCTGATACTGGACGAACCAAAAAGCGTCAACGTGGAATTCGTCAGCGCCAACCCAACGGGCCCCCTGCACATCGGAAACGCCAGGGGAGGAGCCATAGGCGACGTTATAGCCAACATCTTCAGAAAGGCCGGCTGGAACGTCAGCAAGGAATTCTACCTCAACGACGCGGGAAACCAGGTGGTCAAGTTCGGTGAGTCCCTCTACGCACGCTTCATGCAGATCGACGATCCCGACTATCCCATGCCGGAGAACGCATACCTGGGAGACGACATAGTCCGTCAGGCCAGGGCCTTCAGGGAGCTCAATCCCGGATGCGAGAAGTGGGAAAAGGGGCAGCTCATCGATAAACTGTGCAGCTGGGCCCTCCAGTCGAATATCGACAACATGCACGCCGTGCTTTCCCGCTACGGGATCGACTACGATCTGTGGTTCAGGGAGTCGTCCCTGCACGAACAGGGCCTCATAAACGATGCCATCGCCATGCTCAGGGAGCACGACGCCGTATACGAAAAGGACGGGGCGGTATGGTTTCGCGCCACCGACTTCGACTGCGAAAAGGACGAGGTCCTGATCCGCAGCAACGGCATACCCACCTATTACGCCGCAGATATCGCCTACCATCTGAACAAGCTGGTGACCAGGGGCTTCGACCAGTCCGTGAACGTCTGGGGAGCGGACCATCACGGCCACGTTCACAGGCTTAAGATGGCCCTGAAGGCCTGCGGCCTTGATCCCGGCAGGCTCGACATCATACTGATGCAGCTGGTGCACCTGGTAAGGGGCAACGAGTCCGTAAGGCTCTCCAAGAGAAGGGGAGACGCGGTGACGCTGGACGAGCTGCTCAGCGAGGTGCCTGTGGACGCCGTGAGGTACATCTTCAATACCTCCACGCCAAATTCCCACATGGAATTCGACCTGGACCTGGCGGTGAAGCAGTCCAACGACAATCCGGTGTTCTACGTGCAGTATGCCCACGCCAGGATCTGCTCGATCCTGAGAAACATACCCTATACCGACGCGAAGGCCGACTACAGCCTGCTGACTGACAAAACGGAGAACGCCCTCATGATGAAGATGACCGACTTCTCCCAGGAGGTCATGAAGGCCCTGGCGGAATACGATCCCTCCAAGATCACCAAGTACGCCTACGACCTGGCCAGCATGCTCCACAGCTTCTACAACGTATGCCGCGTCAAGAACGACGATCCCGCCCTGCAGAACGCCAGGCTGGATCTGGTCACCGCCTGCGGATGCGTGCTCAGAAGCGCCCTGAAGATCCTGGGCGTCACCGCTCCCAACGAGATGTAGGACAGGGTACAATGAGCAAAGAAAGAAATACATACGATGCCGTGGAGGAGATGATCTCCTCCATGGGTTTTTCCAGGGAGTTCGGCATGCTAATCGCCGAAAGCCTGGTGAGCGACAAGGCGAGGCTCAGGATGGTATCCTATCTCGCCCAGTTCCGGCCCACGAGGATGGAGGACATCGCGGACGAGATGCTCTCCATAAACGCCCAGTTCGAGAGCTGGAGAAGAAAAAAGATCGGCGAATACTACAATGCCAAATACAACATCCTTCTGAGGGACGGTCTGGGAACGGATGAGGACGGGGAAGAAGAGGATCTGCAGGACTGACATGGAAAAGGAAAGAAAACTCACCGAAGCGGAACAGAAAAGGCTCGAGATGTTTATGGAGACGGAAGAAAAGCTTATCGGGGAGGGATACACCGAAAACCTTCTTACGGTGGATCTCACGAAGGCCAATATCCTGTCCGTGGCAGTTCTGTTTCTTACTGCAGCCGCCTTCACGTTCATCTTCATCCTGATAAACGGGAAGGAGCCCTTCGCGCAGATGAGGCGGCTTTTGTCCCCGGCACTGATCGCGGCGTTTCTTGTGCTGACAGTGGTGCACGAACTGATCCACGGACTGACCTGGACGGTCTGCTCCAAAGGGACCTTTGCCGACATAGCCTTCGGGATCGACATGAAGCATCTGGCTCCATACTGCTGCTGCAGGGTGCCTCTGAGCAAAAAAAGCCACCTGACGGGCACTCTGATGCCCCTGATCCTGCTGGGGATCGTCCCATTTGTCATAAGCCTCATAACCGCCAGCGTGAGCCTTCTTGTGATCTCCGTGCTCATGACCGACGCTGCCACCGGGGACATTATGATCGCCCTGAAGGTCGCATGCTACAGGATGAAAGGGGAGGAGCTTCTCGTCATCGACCACCCAGTGGAAGCGGGAT
>JAGACT010000037.1 GCA_017613995.1 Eubacteriaceae bacterium | reverse complement strand
ATCCGTAAGCTTATCCCTGCAGTCGTTGATACGGTCGATGAATTCCGGCCCGAAGATCAGCATCTTCACGACCGCCAGATCCGCGCAGTAGGCAATCTCGTCCGCCGTGTAGAGGTAGTTCATGGGCACCACCACGGCTCCGGTCTTGAGAACTCCGAAGTAGATGGGGAGCCATTCGATGCAGTTCATCAGCAGGATCGCCACCTTGTCGCCTTTTTTGACCTCCCTGGTCAGAAGAAGGTTGGCAAAGCGGTTGGCCCTCAGGTCGAATTCCTTCCAGGTCAGCTCCCTTCTGTAATGGTCCGCCTTGGCGGTCTCGATGAGGGAATACTCTATCCAGGAGGTATCCTTGTCCATCTGGTTCTCGGGGTTGATCTCCACGAGAGCCACCTCATCCGGGTAGAATTTCGCGTTCTTTTCGAGAAAGTCTGTGATAAGCATGTCTTCTTATCTCCTCTCATTATATATATAGTATTGAAAAAGGAGTCCGCCCGAGGCTGACTCCCGTAAGATCACTTTTCAGGTATCCTTCTTTACCGGTCGTTAGCCTCGATCATCTCAGATTGGTATAGTAATAGAGATAATAATAATAAAAGCCTGCGAACAGGCCGGCAAAGCTGAAGAGCACACGGGAAACAAGGCTGCCTGACGCAGCGCTTCTTACTGTTACGGATGAACAGGATGTAAGAGCCATTTTCGTTTCCTCCCGTGTATTAGTGTGATTATACTTCAGCGGATTTCACGAGTCAATATAAAAGAATGAGAAAATGCACTTTTACTTAATAAAAAATGTATAAAGAGCTCTTTCGTTTTATAAAAGAAAGAGGCGGATGCCTGAAATGAGCTGCATCAAGCGCTCCGCCTTATAATGTTCACATACGGGCGCTGATTGGACCGATAATAAAGGAGCTGCTTTCACAGCTCCTGGGGTCTGTAGTGTTTCGGGCAGGCCCTGCTATCTGTTCCTTTCGAGTGTTCGTTTCTATTACAGTATACCAAAAAGTACGGCAGATCCCTCTAAAAAAAGCACCGGACTGTGTCCGGTGCGAATGCCGCGGCTCAGAGGACTTTGCTCAGAAAGTCCCGGGTGCGTTTCTCCCTGGGGTTATTGAATATCTCCTCGGGAGTGCCCTCTTCGATGATCTGGCCGGAATCCATGAAGATGACGCGGGAAGCCACCTCCCTGGCAAACCCCATCTCATGGGTCACCACGATCATGGTGATGCCTTCCCTGGCAAGTTCCTTCATGACGCTCAGCACCTCCCCCACCATCTCCGGATCCAGGGCGCTGGTGGGCTCGTCGAAGAGCATGATCTCGGGGTCCATGGCCAGGGCCCTGACGATGGCGACACGCTGCTTCTGGCCTCCCGAGAGCTTGGAAGGATAGCTGTCCTTCTTGTCGGAGAGGCCGACCCTCTCCAGAAGCTCCAGGGCATGCTTTTCGGCGGTCTCCCTGTCCTGTCCCAGGACTTTGATGGGGGCCATGATTATGTTTTCCATGACGCTCTTGTGGGGAAAGAGGTTGAAGTGCTGGAATACGAAGCCCATGCGGGAGCTGATCTTCTCCGGATGCTTCTCCTTTTTATAGTCCACCAGCTGCCCGTCGATGCGGATCTCTCCCCTGTCGGCAATCTCGAGCCCGTTGATGCAGCGCAGAAGCGTGCTCTTGCCGCTTCCCGAGGGGCCTATGATGCAGACTATATCCCCCTCATCCACTTCCAGGTCCACGTCCTTTACGGCTTCGACCTTATTGAATGATTTGTAAATACCTTTGAGGCTGATCACGTTAAAAGCTCTCCTTGGTCAAAAAGTCAGTTTCTCCATTCTGTCGTATGCTTCCTTGAGCTGCTCCTTTGGCACCGTGCAGGCAATGCGGAAGGATCCCTCACCGCATTCTCCGAAGAGGTTTCCTCCTGCCACTATGATATGGCACTTTTCGAAGAGCATGTCTGTGAACTGCTTGGTGGAAAGGCCGGTCCTCTTGAAGCTCGGGAACACGTAGAAGGTGCCTCCGGGAGGAACGAGATCGAGGTACGGGATCTTTTGGATCCTCTCGATGGAATAAAAGACCCGCTCACGGTAGATGGGCACGTACTTGTCGCATACTTCCTTTCTGATCTCCAGTGCCTTGATGCCGGCTCTCTGGGAGATGGATGGCGTGGAGTAGATCAGAAAGTCGCTGACCGAATAGATGGCGTCGATCAGGTAGGGCTCCGCGATGATGTAGCCGACTCTCCAGCCCGTCATCAGGTAGTTCTTGGAGAAGCTGTTCAGTGTAACTGTCCTCTCCGCCATTCCGGGCATGAGCCTCATGGGGGAATACTCCCCGTCATAGAGGTAGAAGGTATAGATCTCGTCAGCCATCACCAGCAGGTCGTACTCTATGGCGACCCTTCTGATGATCTCCATGTCTTCCTTGCCGTAGGCCATTCCCGTGGGGTTGACGGGGTTGTTGAAGATGATGACCTTGGTCTTATCGTTGATGAAGCTTCTGAGCTGCTCCTCGTCGATGCGGTAGTTGTTGGCGGGATCCAGGGGAACTTCCCTTACCACGCCTCCGGCGAATTCGGCCTGGGGACGGTACAGGGTGAAGTAGGGGGCGAACACTATGACCTCGTCTCCGGGATTCAGCACCGCCGCCAGGGCTATGGACATGCCGAAGAGGGACGATGCGGTCACCAGGACGTTCTGTTCTGTGATCTTTTCTCCGAAGTCCTCACCCCAGGCTTTGATGATGGCTTCGATCAGCTGGGGATCTCCCTTGGGCACGCCGTAACGGGTATATCCCGCCAGAGCGTCGTTGTAGGCCTTGTCGATGATGGCCCTGTCCGTAACGATATCCGTATCGCCTATGGAAAGGTCGATGATGTCGTTGTACTTCTTCAGGGCCTCGGGATCCAGAGCCAGCTTGGCTTTCGGTTTGGAAAATCTTTCCGCTACGAATCTTTTGTTCATTTTTTCACTCCTTTTCTTTCACCCTGGGGACCACTGTGGAGCCGCAGGGGATCACATATATGCTGCGCTCATCGAGCTTGACGTTCTTCATCAGTTCATCCATGTCGCCGAAGGCCCTTATGCCCATGGGGGCGAGAGTCTCGGGGGGGATGGTGGTATACATCAGTATGTCATACTTTTGGGCCTGTCTCACGTTCAGAAAGAAGATGAATCCCGGTATGGTGAAATCATTTCTCAGGCGCGCTTCGAAGGTGCCGTCGGTGAGGTTTTGCATCCATCCGAAATATTCTTCAGGTCCTCCCCCGTCCCGGGCTTCCGCTATGAAGATGAGCTGCCCTCCGGGCCTGAGGAGATTTTCTATGTTGTCGATGGTCTTGGTGCCCTGATACATGGACATGTCCTTGGGATAGCCTCCGCATCCCGCGAAGATGACGTCGGCGGGCTTCTCGGTCCAGACGGTATACATGTCGTCCACGGCCCCGACAGCCTCTCTCCAGGAATCCCTGACGTCCCCGGAATAGATGGCGGATAGCACCATGTCGGTATTCATGACCAGGCTGATGACAAAGAGGTTAGGTACCATCATTGCCGCTTCCGTCATGTCCAGATGCACGGGGTTGCCTTCCAGGATCCCGTTTCCCGTCCTGGGGTCCGGTATGAATTCGTTCGGGTCCAGGGAAAGGGCGTGGTTTCGCTTGATGGTATCCATGCCGCTGATGCCCGGCAGGATGCTCTTTCTGCCTCCCCCGAAACCGGCCATCACGTGATGGGTCACGGCCCCGAGGGTGATCACGATATCAGCGTTCGCCGCGTCGGGATCGATGTAAACGTCGTTTCCGAAGGATGTGGTGCCCATGTATGCCAGATCGGGCGAGAGGCAGTCGTGGTTCTTGAGACGGAAGCGCTCGTATACCGCGTCGGTAACGAGCTTCCTCATCTCGGAT
>JAGACT010000036.1 GCA_017613995.1 Eubacteriaceae bacterium | reverse complement strand
GCGATCTACGGCATGACCGGAGGCCAGATGGCCCCCACGTCCCTTCCCGGACAGGTCACCCAGACTTCCCCCTACGGAAGAGACGTCGCCGTCGCCGGCTATCCCATCAGGGTGTGCGAGATGCTCTCGCAGCTGGACGGACCGGAGTTCATCGCCAGAGTCGCGGTGAACAACGTCAAGAACGTCAACAACGCCAGAAAGATCATAAAGAAAGCCTTTGAGAACCAGATCGAAGGAAAGGGATTCTCCCTGGTGGAAGTCATCTCCTCATGTCCCACCAACTGGGGCCTCACACCTTCCGAAGCCCTTAAGTGGGTTGACGAGAAGATGATCCCCTACTATCCTCTGGGAGTATACAAGGACAGAAGCGCGAAGGAGGAAAACTGAAATGACTGAGAACATCCTTATCGCAGGCTTCGGCGGACAGGGGATCCTGTTCACGGGAAAGGTGCTGGCATACAAGGGCCTTCTGGAAGGAAGAAACCTCAGCTGGCTGCCCTCCTACGGTCCCGAGATGAGGGGCGGCACCTGCAACTGCGGAGTCATCCTCAGCGACGAGCCGGTGGGCTCCCCCATAGTGAACCATCCCGACGTGCTGGTCGCCATGAACCTTCCCTCCCTGGACAAGTATGAGGCCGACGTGGCCCCCGGAGGAAAGATCTTCGTGGATTCAGCCCTTATCGAGCGCAGGGTGGAGCGTACCGACGTGGACGTATACTACGTTCCCGTCACCAGGATGGCCATGGACAACGGAACTCCCGGCCTGGCCAACATGATCATGCTCGGCAAGGTCTTCAAGGAGTGCGGCATGCGCACCGACGACATCGAGGAGACCCTCAAAAAGGTCATCCCCGCCAAGCACGCCGACCTGTTCGACGCCAACATGTCCTGCATCAGGCTGGGCATGGAGCAGTAATAATAAAACACATCGAATTTAAAAGAAAAACGCTTTGACGGAAAGCACCGCACGCAAAATCCCGTTTCAGAGAGCCTCCCGCGGCTGAAAGGAGGTACGGGATGCGGGCGGAACCTCGTTCCCGAGCGGAGCGGCTGAACCGCAGTAGGCCGCTACGTCTTTGCCCTGCGTTAACGGGATCAAGAGGCCGACCCCACCGGGCCGGCAAGCAGGGTGGTACCGCGGTCAATTCGTCCCTGAAGGATTTTCCTTCAGGGATTTTTGGATAATCAGCCGTAAAACGGCGAAAGGAAATGGGATGAAAAGGATATATATTTCCGACACCACACTCACGGCGGGTAAAAGCCGCTATTCATTCAAGGAGAAGATAGAGATCGCCAGATGTCTCGAAAAGCTGGGGCTCGACGCCATCGAGCTGGGAGAGATCAGGGATGAGAAGACCGACAGCCTTCTCGTGAAGAGCATGGGCTCCTTCGTAAAAAACAGTATCGTCAGCGTGGCCGCCGGCGGCGATGAAGCCAGCGTGGCGAAGGCCTGCGCAGTTCTCGCTTCGGTGCAGCGTCCCCGCATCAGGATCGAACTCAGCCTGTCGGTCCCCGGCATGGAATATATCCATCAGAAGAAGGCTCCGGCGATGCTGGAATGGATCGCCACCGCCGTATCCCTCGCGAAGGAGAAGATCTCCGACGTGGAGCTGTGCGTTCTGGACGCCACCAGGGCCGACCGGGACTTCCTGAAGAGCTGCGCCTCGGAGGCGGTGAAGGCGGGATGCACCCTGCTGACCCTGTGCGATACCGCCACGGTGATGCTTCCCGACGATTTCGCCTCCTTCGTGACCGATATCGCTTCCGCATCCGGCGTGAGCGTGGGAGTGAGACTGGAGGAAGCCGGCGGCCTGGCCTGCGCCTCCGCCGTGATGGCCCTGCGCGACAGCGCCTCCTGGGTCAAGACCTCCGTGGGTGCGGAAGCCGCGTCCCTTTCGAGCTTTGCGGTGATGATGCACAATACAGGTATACACTACGGTCTTTCCTGCGGCCTCAGGTTCACAGACCTTTCCCGCAGCATCAGGCAGATCACCTGGATCTCCGAGAGCTCCGACACCGCTTCGGCGGTGATGGACAGGGGCGGCACCGAGGAGCAGGAAGAGATGAGGCTCGACGCCAAGGACACCCTTTCCTCCGTCAGGGAAGCGGTGAAGTCCCTGGGATACGACCTTTCCGAAGAGGATATGCTCAGGGTATACGAGGAGTTCCAGAGAGTCAGCTCCCGCAAGGACGTGGGCGCCAAGGAACTGGAAGCCATCATCGCCAGCTGCGCCCTGCAGGTGCCCGAGACGTACCGCCTGGAGAACTACGTCATCAATAACGGAAACATGATGTCCTCCAGCGCCCAGGTGGCCCTGAGCCGCGACGGGGAGCTGCTTCAGGGACTGGCCCTGGCGGGCGGCCCCATCGACGCCGCGTTCCTGGCCATAGAGGAGATCCTGGGTCATCACTACGAACTGGACGACTTCCAGATCCAGGCCGTCACCGAGGGAAAGGAAGCCATGGGAAGCGCCATGGTGAAGCTGAGAAACGAGGGCAGGATCTATCCCGGCAACGGCATCTCCACCGACATCATCGGAGCGTCCATAAGAGCGTATCTGAGCGCTCTGAACAAGATCGTATACGAGGAGGAATGATATGAAGCTTTCCTTTTCCATCAGAGGATGGAGGGGTCTCGGTTTCGAGGAGTTCCTCGAAGCGGCCCGCGGAATGGGATATGAGGGCATAGAACTGCACAACATATCCAACGAGCATTTCGCCAGGGGCGGGGCCTTTTATGACTACACCGCCGCCGCCACCTCCAGAAGACTGTTTGAGAACCACATATCCATACCCTGCATAGACGTCATAGCTGACATCGCGGATCCCCAGGGAAGGGGCGAGGCCATCGGCGAGATAAGAAAGTGCCTGGAGATCGCCTCCTACCTCAACGTGCCGAATCTCAGGCTCAGGGCCCGGGGCTCGGAGGACGCTTCCTGCGCCCTGGACGCGGTGAGAAGCCTCATCGATACGGTGCTTCCCGAAGCGGAGAAGGCACAGTGCACCCTGCTGCTGGAGACGTCGGGCCTGCTGGCCGATTCCGCAGTCATGAGAAGCCTTCTGGAGGAGTACGCCAGCGACCGTCTGGCGGCCCTGTGGAACCTTTCCGGAGCCTACGCCGCCACCGGTGAGCTCCCCGAGAGCGTCATCACGAACCTGGGAGCCTATGTAAGGCACGTGACCTACAGCGATTTCGTCCGCTCCCCAGAGGGGACGGAGCACGTACTGGCAGGGGAGGGCATCCTTCCCATCAAGGAGATCATGCTGGCTCTGAGGAGCGTCAACTACGACGGCTTCATCTCCCTGGTCTGGGATCCCCTGTGGCTGCCCGAACTCAGTGACCTGGAGATAATCCTGTCCCATTTCGCCTGCTACATCAGGCAGTTCGGCGATACCGCCAGGAACGAAAAGACCCTTTACTACAACCGCAGCCATACCGGCACCTACGTATGGAAGAAGGACCTGCTCATAGAGGAGACCTTCCCGAAGGTACTGGACCGCATGGTGGAGGAGTATCCCGACCAGATCGCCTTCCGCTACACCACCCTGGACTACACCCGGACCTATTCCGAGTTCAGGGAGGACGTGGACACCTTCGCGGCGTCCCTCATAGCCATGGGAGTGGGACCCGGATCCCACGTGGCCGTCTGGGCCTCCAACGTTCCCCAGTGGTACATAGCCTTCTGGGCGGTCACCAAGATCGGAGCGGTGCTGGTCACCATGAACACCGCCTACAAGATCCATGAGGCGGAGTATCTTCTCAAGCAGTCCGACACCCATACGGTAATCATTACCGAGGGCAACCGCGACATCAGCTACGGAGGCATCCTCACGGAGCTGTGTCCCGAGCTTAAGACCAGAAAGAACGGCGAACAGCTCCACGCCAGAAGGCTGCCGTTCCTCAGAAACGTCATCACCGTGGGCTTCACCATGCCGGGAGGCATGAGCTGGGAAGAGGCTCTCGAGCTTAGCTCCAGAGTACCCAGAAGGGAAGTGCTCCGGCTGGCGTCCCTGGTGGACAAGAACGATGTCTGCAACATGCAGTACACCTCCGGCACCACCGGCTTCCCGAAGGGAGTCATGCTCACCCACTACAACGTGGTCAACAACGGCAAGTGCATCGGGGACAGAATGGACCTTTCCACCGCGGACAGGATGATGATCCAGGTGCCCATGTTCCACTGCTTCGGCATGGTGCTGGCCATGACCGCGTCCATGACCCACGGCTCCAGCCTGATGCCCCTGCCTTACTTCTCCACGAAGCCTGCGCTGGACTGCATCAACACCGAGCACATCACGGCGTTCCACGGAGTGCCCACCATGTTCATCTCGATGCTGGAGCATCCCGACTTTCCCAGGACGGACTTCTCCTGCATGCGCACCGGCATCATGGCGGGCAGTCCCTGCCCGGTATCCGTCATGCAGGACGTGGTGGACAAGATGAACATGAAGGAGATAACCATAGTCTACGGCCAGACTGAGGCCTCTCCCGGCTGTACCATGAGCTTCTCGGACGATCCCCTGGAGGTCAGGGTCGCCACCGTCGGCAGGGAACTGCCGGAGATCGAGTGCCGCATAGTGGATCCCGAGACCAACGAGCCCTGCCCCGACGGCGTCATAGGCGAATTCGTGGCCAGGGGCTACAACATCATGAAGGGGTACTACAAGATGCCCTCCGCCACCGCCCAGGCCATAGATCCCGAGGGATGGCTCCATACGGGGGACCTGGCCATGAGGAGGGAGGACGGAAACTACGTCATCACCGGAAGACTCAAGGACATGATCATCCGCGGAGGTGAGAACATCTACCCCAAGGAGATAGAGGAGTTCATCTATACCCATCCGAAGGTCTCCGACGTCCAGGTGGTGGGCGTGCCGGACAAGCAGTACGGCGAGGAGGTGCTGGCGGCCGTCATCCTCAAGGAGGGCATGAGCCTCACCGAGGCGGAGCTCAGGGAATTCATATCCGCTTCCCTGGCCCGGCACAAGGTGCCCCGCTACATCATGTTCGTGGACAGCTTCCCGATGAACGTGGCGGGAAAGATCCTCAAGTACCAGATCAGGGAGGACGCGGCTAAGGCGCTGGGCCTCACGGATCAGAAATGACACTTTTCGCGGCGGCGGATCCCGCCGCTGCTTTTTTTCGGCGAAATCATGGGGGAGGCCCCGTGCTTTTCTTCGTGAAGTAGTTGAAAAAAACCGCCAAATCTGATACAGTAAAACGGTAATGAACCGGAGGTAACATATGGGTATTTTCGAGAGCGCATGGAAATCCAGCGACGTGAGCAGGGCTATGGAATCGGTGGAAAAGACATCGAACGAGAAGGTCCTGTGCAGGATATGTTCCGAAAGTCCCCATGCCCAGGTAAGGCTGGCGGCGGCTTCGAAGCTTACTTCTCCCCAGTGGCTCATAAAATGTGCCTCCGAAGCGGACGATGAGATGCTGGGCGTACTGGCTTCCCGGGCGAAGGACGACGCCACTCTGTGCGGCATCCTGCTGGCCAGTTCATCGAGCGGCCAGACTGCGGAGCGCATCTACGAGAAGATAACCGACGAGGACCTCCTTTTGAAGATCGCCCTCAGCGGACGCTACAGGATCAGGACAGCCCGCAGGCTGGAGGATCCCGCAAAGCTTGCCGCTCTTGCGGAAGAGCTGATCGACCGGGGCGGGAATACCGCCTTTACCGCCGGGAGCCTTGCGGCCCAGAAAAGCGGCCAGGATCACCTCATTTACAAATACGCCATGAGAAGCTCGGACCTTTCCCAGTGGAACCAGAGAAAGGCCGCCTTTACCAGGCTCATGAACACCCCGGTGTACAACGCGGATCTGTCCAGACACCTCAGGGCGCTGGAGATAGACGCCGCCCGGGAGAACATGGCCAGGGCGGTGAAGGAAAATGCCTGAACACAACATACCCGCCGAGTACGGTCCCGAACGCAGGATCCTCATACTGGGCTCCTTCCCCTCAGTACGTTCCAGGGAGGAAGGATTTTTTTATGCTCACCCCCGGAACCGCTTCTGGAAGGTGATCGCATCCGTGGCGGGGAAGAATATTCCCCGGGACATACCGGAAAAGAAAAAGCTTCTTTCCGAATGCGGCATAGCCCTCTGGGACGTCATCGCCTCCTGCGGCATCGAGGGTTCCTCGGATGCATCCATCAGGGACGCGGCTCCCAACGACATAGGCATGATCCTCGGCTCCTGCCCCATTAAGGCGGTGTTCACCAACGGAAGGAAGGCCCACGAGCTGTACGCCAGGCTCATACTTCCCTCCTGCGGCATAAAGGACATCTGCCTTCCCTCCACTTCGGCGGCCAACGCGGCGTATTCCCTGGAGTCGCTCACGGCTTCCTGGAGCGTAATAGGGAAATATCTGAAGGAATGATCCCCTGCCATGGGTATAATACAGATGCAGGATCCACCGGGCTCATGCTCGGATCCGGATCAGGGAGATATATTTAAATGACGAGAAAGAAGAAGACCGGCGGCACCTACATGTCGCGGCAGCAGATCCATGAAAAGTACGGCATCACCATGAAGACCGTCAACAAGTACTTTCCGCCTCCCGACGCCTACGCAGGCAGGAAGGGATAGTCCCCCCTGTGGTCGGTGGAGACCGTACAGAGAGCCGTGAGCTCTCCTCCGCTCAACAACATAATCGCCTCCATAGAGGCCCAGAGGATGAAGAACAGCCAGTACCGCAGGGAACTGGACGATTATCTGCTGTCCTTCGATATCGAGAACATGAGAAGGAGAGCCCGGGACCTCAACAGGCGCTTCATACTCCACGTGGGCCCCACCAATTCGGGAAAGACCTACAGTTCCGTGGAGCGCCTCAGGAATGCCTCCAGCGGCACGTATCTCGGTCCCCTGAGACTTCTTGCCCTGGAGATGTTCGACCGTCTCAACGCGGATGATTTCCGCTGCAGCCTGCTCACGGGAGAGGAACACATAGAAGTGCCCGGAAGCCGCCTTGTGGCTTCCACCATAGAGCTTTGTGACTACTCGGCCCACTACGAGGTGGCGGTCATCGACGAAGCCCAGCTCATCGACGACAAGTTCAGGGGGGACAAATGGACCCGTGCCATCTACTGCGTGGATGCGGAGGAAGTTCACGTATGTCTGGCGCCCTATGCCCTGGGAGTCATCACCGAGATGCTGGAGAGCTTCGACGCCCCCTACGAGGTC